>QQSA01000008.1 GCA_003602535.1 Candidatus Poseidoniales archaeon | reverse complement strand
CCAGACCAAGTGTTTCCTGAAGAGTTGGTCTTCATAACTCCAGACCACATGAAGTCTGTTGGGTTGTTTGCATTTGCAGATTGTGAAGCAGCGTTGTTTCCAGATGTGTGACCAACGGTACTGTTAGCAGCAACTTCTTCGTGCCAGTGGCTAACACCATAATATGCTTCAGTTGTCCATCCACATCCATTACCACATCCTGATTTATCCTCAGGATTATCCCAATCCATTGCATAAACTGTGACGTTGGTGGACGCACTTTCATCCACTTCTTTGATTTCAACATCTAGAGTAGCCTGTCCGTTTAGAATATCCATTCCAGTGTTTGTTACAGTAACCTCAACCTTACGGTTACCTTCACCAAGTGCGCCGATATATGCATCGGTTGGAGAGATATCTATTCCAGATACCGCGAGATCTTTGTTATCCATCTCAATAACAACGATTCGATCATAAGAACCATCCCAACCAAAGTTGTCATCGTAAGTGAATTGGTCATACGCTCCATGTCCAACAATCAGATCAGGTGCGCTGTTTGGCCCACCAATAACTTGTCCAATAGCGACAGTAGTTGGCCTCATTGCACCGAAGTACTCTAGAGGATTCATATGGCCACCGTTTCCGTTAGACAATGTTACCTGAACACTAGTTGGTAGGTTCAGGTAATAGTTGGTAGTAGTATCACCAGTAGATGATGTAGAGTTGGATTGCTTAAACTTAGCAGCGTGAACGAAGTCAGGCTCACCATCGCCATTCAATTCACCAACTGTTACTTCCCAAGCGATGTAAGGGCCGAAATAAACCGTTTTGGTTTGACTAAATGTATGAGTTGATTGAGTAATAGTAGCGTAAGATACGTTCTCTGTGTTTTCATCGTTCATTGCGACAACATCGATAATTCCGTCATCATCTATGTCTCCAATATCGAATCCACCGAATTCTGGCCCAAGTGCATGAACGTGCAGTTGGCTGCCAGTTCCCACTTGTCCACCGGTTGTTGTCCACGTAAATGTGGCAGGGAATGAATTGGTTTGACAATCGAACTCTAGAACAGTAACGTTGTCCGATTTTCCAGGGTTGGTAGCAGCCCCAGACAGGTAGTCTACTCCTTCAGCACGTACCAACCACAAGTCATTATCATCACAACTTCCAGATAAACCGGTTTGGCTAGGTTCACCCCAATCGCCTAATTCTAACTCTCTATACGCATTTTGAGTAGAGTCACCTAGGCTAGTGATTTGAGCTTGTGTAGAAGATGTGATTGGCCCTCTGTATGTGACAACACGCTGGTTCTTTAGATCTGCAAGCAACTCTAGAGTGACGATATCATCGTTGCCATCTTTATCCAAATCAGCTACTGCTAGGTCCCACATCCAGACAACATCGAATTGTTCTCCAATTGTGAAGGTGTCAACGCTGCATCCATCGTTCTCGATGATTGTTACGTTACCAGGCTTGTCTACGACAACTGCTCCAGATGCATCTTGGCGAAGAGGCCTGTTTCGAGCATAGATGACGATGTCAACTGCATTGTCACCAGTAAATTCACCGACTTCTACTTGCTGAGTGTTTGAGTGATCTTCGAAATCTGCATCTTGGCTAGGGTTTCCAGATGTCCATATATCTGTACGCTTCTGGAAATGGCCATTTTCGTTCCATAGAACTGAAATTTTCGTACTTCTATCGTTCGCTGTTACTATATCCAAATCTCCATCACAATCGAAGTCTCCAAGTGCCACATCAACAGGATCTGTGTCGGTAGTATATGTCCTTGAAGTCGAAGCAGAAACAAGGTTCGCGGCGGTTGTGGAAAGTAACATCACCAAGACTAGCATTAACGCTCTTGCGCGGCCGTCTTTATTCATAGTCTTCCAAAGCATCATCATCACTCGATTCTGCGGAGTTCCACTACCACTTTAATTCCTTTGGGAAGGTGTGTTTTGTAAATAAAAAAAACAAGTTCGCAGTGCCCCGAACAGGCCTAAACGGCCAAATGAGCAACCCTAATTATAATCCAGATGCTAACCAAGCAGGAGAAGGGCCCCAACCAGTAGCACCTCCACCGTGAACTTTGACTATTTTTCCTGCCCTAAACATAGATTCCAAAAATAGTTCCAACTCTAACCCCTCTCTATCTCCAAGGTAATCACTAGCAGCTAAAGCAATAGTTTCAGTCGAAATTGCAGTCACTCCATGTTTCCTAACAACTAATCTTAGCAATTCTTTGAGCCAAGATTCAGCCATTGGGTCTTTTACCATGGGACCTTGAGCAGGATGTGGTTCTTCCACTTCTGCTAATTGATCTCTTAATTCATCAGATGTTGGTCTAGTCGGTTGCTCCAGACCGACTTCAACCAATTTGGCAACTAAATCTAATTCGCCGATTGGGCGCCTGATGACAGGTATTCGAGAGGGATCAGGTTCTGGCCCCATATCTTTTGGTTTACCAGAAGGAGTACTTTCGATATCTGCGGCCAATCCTGAATTAGAAATTTTGGTACTGTCAACAGCCATTGGCATCATCCAGCCCACCTTACGTAGACCTAATTCGGCGACAATGCCTCTAACCCAATCAGCCTCACCCTCAAGCAAGACATCTACGTCGTCTTCCTCGCTGCGGAAGCGGTAGCGAACGTATCCTCTTAGCTCCTGCATGTAATCACCCTATTGGCGGTGGGAAATCAAACCACCGGTCTTATTGTGCCAGATTTCTTAGCACTGTGTGGAGAATACCTCCATTTCTGTAATAATCGACCTCCACAGGGGTGTCCAATCTTACATCTACATCGAAATCAATACTGCTGCCATCCGATTTATGAGCGGTTACTGTCAATTCCTGTAATGCCTTTACATCATCAGTAACAGGTATGTCGAATGATTCGGTCCCATCAAGTCCCAATGTATCGGCGCTCTCACCTTCTTTGAAGGTAAGCGGTAGAACTCCCATTCCAACTAAATTTGATCGATGAATTCTCTCAAAAGAGGTAGCGATTACTGCTTTAACCCCTAGTAAGTAAGTTCCCTTAGCAGCCCAATCCCTACTACTGCCGGTACCATATTGTGAACCTGCTAATACAACCATTGGAACCTCACTTGCCATAGCAGCTTCGAATACAGATTCTATTTCGCCAGTCTTGTGATTCATGGCATAGCCCCCTTCTGTACCTGGAGCCATTTGATTACGAACTCTTACATTAGCAAATGTCCCACGCATCATGATTTCGTGATTTCCACGACGACTACCAAATGAGTTGAAATCTCCTTTCTGCACGCCTCTTTCTGTCAACCATTTTCCAGCAGGTCCATCTTCAGGGAACGCACCAGCGGGTGAGATATGGTCAGTAGTTATCGAATCCCCTAATTTCAACAAGACCTTAGCACCTGAAATCGATTCGATTGGTTGCGCTTCCTTCGATAATCCTTGGAAGAAACTTGGTAAGCGGATGTAAGTTGAGTCTTCTTGCCAAGGATACAATGGGGATGCTTCACTTGGAATTGAATCCCACCTAGGTTCTTGCATCACAGTCGAATATCTTTCTCTAAACATCTCAGGAGTAATGTTAGACATTGCTTCTGCTAATTGCTCGTTAGTTGGCCATACGTCAGACAGCATTACTGGTGATCCTTCAGGGTCAAAACCAATTGGCTCAGTGGCTAAATCAACATTCAAACTCCCAGCAATTGCATACGCTACAACCAATGGAGGGCTGGCAAGATAAGATGCCTTGACCTTCTGGTGAACTCTTCCTTCGAAATTTCGATTTCCTGAAATTACCGAACCTACAATAAGTCCAGAATCATCTATTGCTGCCTCAATCTCTTCAGGCAGAGGGCCTGAGTTTCCGATACAAGTAGTACACCCATATCCCACATTGTTGAACCCTAAAGCGGACAAATCTTCATCCAAACCATTAGCTTCGTAATATTCGGTTACAACTCTGGAACCAGGCGCCAATGAGGTCTTAACCCAAGGTTTGACCATAAGCCCGCGAGAACGAGCATTTCTTGCTAACAAACCTGCTGCTAGCATGACACCAGGATTTGAGGTGTTTGTACAAGAAGTGATGGCTGCTATTACTACATCGCCATGATTTAGATCATAATCATCTCCAACAAGTGATGATTTTGATAAATCGGATTCTGATAATCCATGACCATGATGTCCGAGATCATGGGTAAGAGATTCTTGGAAATGGGATACCATTTCTGATAAATCGACTCTGTCTTGCGGGCGCTTAGGGCCTGCAAGTGCTGGTTGAACTGTTGACAAATCTAGTTCTAGTAGCGCAGTGTAACTCTTTTCGGGAACTGATGAATCATACCACAGACCTTGCGCTTTGCAGTAAGCTTCAACCCCTGCAATATGTTCTTCCTCGCGTCCAGAAAGTCGCATGTAAGCAAGTGTGTTGTCATCTACTGGGAAGAAACCGCATGTAGCCCCATATTCAGGGGCCATATTTGCAATAGTTGCACGATCAGGTAAGGATAGTGCAGCCATTCCTTCACCAAAGAATTCCACAAATTTGCCCACCACCCCATGTTCACGGAGTAATTCTACAATCCTCAAAGTCATGTCAGTAGCAGTAACTCCTGGGTTTAAACTGCCATTCAAACGGAACCCAACAACATCTGGAGATAACATGTAAATTGGCTGCCCCAACATTACAGCCTCAGCCTCAATTCCTCCAACTCCCCATCCAAGAACTCCAAGGCCATTTATCATAGTAGTATGAGAATCTGTACCTACCAAAGAATCAGGTAGCCAAACTCCATTCTCTTGACGAGCAACAGTAGCAATCCATTCTAGATTTACTTGATGCACAATACCTCTTGAAGGAGGAACTGCACGGAAATTCTCTAGTGATTGTTGACCCCACTTTAGGAATGTATAACGTTCCATATTTCGATGATACTCAATGTCGAGATTCAAATCGAGAGCATTAACATTAGACCCTGATACATCAACTTGTACAGAATGGTCAATTACAAGATCTACAGGAACTTGCGGGTTTACTTTTTCAGGATCGCCTCCCATTTCCACCATTGCGTCTCTAAGTGCAGCTAAATCTACTACTGCTGGTACTCCAGTAAAATCTTGAAGAATTACTCTTGAAGGTCTGAAAGGTATCTCACCACGTTCACCATTTGCAGTCCAATTAGCAATATTTCGAACATCGTTTTCAGTAATTAGAAAGCCATCACAATTTCTCAATGCTCCTTCTAATAACACTCTAATCGAATATGGAAGTGAAGTCGTATCCAATCCAACATCATCCAGAGAATCAAGAGAATGATAATAGCCGCCTAATGGGAAATCTTTCTTGGAAGAGAAGGGATCCGAGTCGCTCATAGAGCGACTGTGACAAGCCGAATCATATCAACATAACTAGTGATTAGATTACCAAATTTTGTACCAAGGATCATCAGCTTCGACAATACCGTCATCGGTTATTTCTACTGACACGATGGTTACATCGTACACAGGTCTGTTATCTTGACCAGTATTGACATCTGAAATCTGAGTTATATATTGCAATCCACTAATTACAGATCCATATACAGTGTGGCAGGATTGTCCAGTAGCAGTGCAATCTTTACCTTCATTCCAATCCAACCAAGTCGGAGGTTTTTCCCCGCTTGGAACTATGTAAAATTGGGACCCATCAGTGTTCAACCCTGAATGAGCTGCTGCGAGAGATCCTGCCTTATGTTTCAAACCATTTTCATGTTCACCGGGTAAAGACCATTGGTTTTCAGGACATGTGTCTGCATCGTATTCAACACCTTCAGTATTGGTAGTTTTTCCATTACAGTAACCATACCATTTCCCAGCATAACCTCCAGTACCATCTCCTCTTTCAAAATCTCCTCCTTGAATCATGAACGGATCATTTTCCGGAGTGTTAGGATTATCACCAATTATTCGATGGAATATCACATTGTCATACTTTCCAGATTCTGCTAAAATTATGAAATTTTCAACATGTATTGGTGCTTCTGCGCGGTGTAATGCAATAATTACAGTCTCGTTGTGTACTACACCTTGGTTATCTGTCCATTGAATTTGCATTACAGCTTCTCCATCTTCAAATTCCTCACTAGGTTGAGCGAATTTTAAGACCGCCAAAGTTAGCATTATTGCTACCACTATTGCGAATAAACCAGTTAGTGTAGGAGTGCCATTATTCATCAATCGAGGTACGAGTGAAACTGGAATTGATTTATCTTGCATCTCGTTTAAAATCTCATTGTACAATGCATTAGATTGCTTGTCTTTAGGATTTATTTTTAATGAATCAGAAAGAAGTTTTGCTGCTTTGCGATAAGCACTTCTTGAATCATCTTTAGCGGCTTGCATGAAAGTTGCTTGCCCAGCTAATCGAAGAGTTGTGGCTTCTTTTCCATCAGGGTCGATTTCTCTAAGAATATCTAATGCACCGTTAGTTTTGCCCTTGGTTAGAAGCTTCTCGGCTTCTTTCCATCCCTTGACAATCTTTTCATCGGCCATGTTTCGCCGAAACCGCTTCCCGTTTTGAGGCCTGCCCTTGGCAAAAACGTGATTATATCATCAACACATTCAAAGAGCGTAGGCCAACGCAGGTGCGCAATGGCAAACCTCCACAAGGGGGAGGCCAAGGGGAAAACCCAACATGGACAAAGTCGTAAATGATTTCACCATCAACATAGCAACAGCAAATGGAACAGGTTCGCAATCTGCGAATCTTATTCTTTTACAGACATTATTTGACATGGGGATTCCTGTAAGTGGAAAGAACTTATTCCCGTCAAATATTTCTGGATTACCTACTTGGTACATCGTTCGGCTATCCGAACTAGGTTATCAGGCACCTGGTGATAGAACACATATTCAGGTATTGGTCAACCCCGCTACTTGGGAAGAAGATCTAGCAAGTCTAGAACCCGGAACAGTAGTAATTTGGAACACAGACTCAAAAATGGAAATGAATCGAGAAGATGTAATTTCATACCCGGTGCCAATGACAAAAATTGCCCGTGGCTTGAATCCCAAATTAGCACGTATGATTGCTAACGTAGTATATGTCGGAGTAATTGCAGAATTGCTTGGCATGGATCAAGAAGTTCTAGAAGCATCAATTTCCAAACAATTCGGTGGAAAGGCGAAGGCGATTGAACTTAATTCAGAGGCAGCAAGACTTGGAAGAGAATATTGTGCAAATGAATTAACTAAATCAGACCCATATGCGGTTGAATCTAGAGAGGTAGACGAAGGAGGATTCTTCGTAGAAGGTAATGAAGCGATTGCATTGGGTTCAATTTTTGGTGGAATCCAGATGTTGGCATGGTACCCAATCACTCCTTCTTCCAGCATAGCAGAGGGAATCATTGGATGGTTGCCTGAACTTCGAACTCATGAAGGCAAAGCAACATATGCAGTATTACAAGCAGAAGACGAATTAGCAGCTGCAGGAATGGTTATCGGAGCAGGATGGGCCGGAGCTCGCGGAATGACTGCAACTTCGGGACCGGGTATTTCTCTAATGCAGGAGTTCATTGGTCTTGCATACTTCGCAGAAGTACCATCTGTATTTTGGGATGTTAACCGCGTAGGACCATCTACTGGACTGCCGACAAGAACTCAACAAGGTGACTTAACAATGCTGTATGAAGGCAGTCATGGGGATACACAACACATCGTATTCATCCCAGGTACCGTTGAAGAGTGCTTCGAATTCGGATGGAAGGTCTTCGACGCTTCCGAACGCTACCAAACTCCAGTGTTTGGATTCTCTGATCTTGATCTTGGAATGAACCGTTGGGCAAGCCATGGATTCGAGTATCCTACTGAATCAATGGATAGAGGGAAAGTTGTACTAACCAAGGAACAAATGGACGCTATCGAAAATTACGGAAGATATCGTGATGTTGATGGAGATGGAATCCCTTACAGAACATTACCAGGTTCAGGCCTTGACCCTATTCTATACAGAGGAACAGGCCATGATGAAGATGGAACTTACTCCGAGAAACCTGATGTATATCACAAGTTAATGCAACGACTAAAGCGAAAAATTGACGGTGCTAGAGATTACCTTCCTGCCCCTATTCTTCGAGAAGAAGATGAGTTAGACATCGGAATTGTATTCTATGGATCAATGGAGAATACCATCGAAGAAATTGATGACATCTTAGAGACTATGACCGGTAAGAAAGTCAGTACCTGTAGAGTCCGTGCACTTCCATTACACAGTGAAGTTCAAGAGTTTATTGAAAGACACAACACTGTGATTGTCCTAGAAATAAATCGTGACGGACAAATGAATGGAATCATGCGCAAAGAATATCCAAATCATCTACTGAACAAAATACACAGTGTTGCTTACAGTGATGGAATGCCGCCACGTGCAAGACTGTATGCTGAACGTATTATGGAAGTTCTGAAGGAGGTGGGCGAATGAGTGACAAACCAGCAAGAGCGATTAAACTCAATGTCATAAACGAACCAAAGGACTCCTATACGGGTGGCAAATCTTCTCTTTGCCCTGGATGTGGGCACGACCAGATCTCAAGCGTAATTGTAAATTCAGCTTGGGAAAATGGAGTCAAGCCCCATCGTATCGCAAAGATGAGTGGAATTGGATGCTCTTCAAAGACTCCTGCATACTATCTTGGACAATCTCATGGATTCAATACAGTTCACGGCAGGATGCCATCTGTTACCACTGGTGCTAATGTTGTCAACAAGGACCTTACATATCTTGGAGTTTCAGGAGATGGTGATTCAGCATCGATTGGAATCGGACAATTGATTCACGCTATTAGACGCAATGTAAACATGGTTTACATTATCGAAAACAACGGCGTATACGGATTGACTAAAGGACAATATTCCGCTACTGCAGATGTAGGTTCAAAGAAGAAGAAGGGAGCGGTCAATGAAACGCAACCAATTGATTTGTGTGCTATGGCTGTCAACCTCGGTTGTTCTTTCGTAGCTCGTTCTTTCAGCGGTTCAAAGAAGCAGTTAACTGCAATAATCAAGGCTGCAATGTCGCACAAAGGATTTGCTTTAATCGATGTCATTAGCCCTTGTGTTACATTCAACAATAACGATGAATCTCTACGTTCCTATGGTTATGTTAAGGATAATCAAGCAGAATTACACTCTGTAGGATATATTCCTCACTTCTCTCCTGTTGAACAAGTTGAAGTTCCTGCAGGTTCTTATCGAGACATTACTTTACACGATGGATCTACGATGAGATTAGAGACTATCTCTGAAGACCATGACATTTCTGATGCTGTAGCAGCATTAGGTGCCTTACACAAGGCCGATGCTGAGAAAAAGCACGTTATGGGATTACTATACTTCGATGGAGACAAACCATCCTTGGATGTTGATTTGGATTTACATGATACACCAATTGTTGAGTTGCCAGAAAGTGTCCTAAGGCCTACTGCTGCTCAACTTGATGATGTGATTGCGACATTACGTGGCTAATCATACACCGTTTACTTGAAGAATGAGAGGCCTTTCGGCCATCTGCTAGTCTCTTAGTGTAGCGGTCCATCATTGTGGGTTCTGGTCCCGCAGACCTCGGTTCAAATCCGGGAGAGACTACTCAAAAATCAATCACTCGGTTTTTCTTCTTCAGATTCTTTACTCTTGAATGTGAAAGCTATTGCAATCATTGCAACTAACGAAACTCCGGCAATCGACATCGCCATTATCTGGTTAGTAGAGAATCTACTTGCAGAAACCGTTTCTTGTTCTTCCTCAACAGGTTGTTGATCATGAAGATCTGGCTCAATATTGACCGATCCGTTAATGGTTTCAGACAATGTTTCATTCACATATTTCAAGTAAGTTATATTCCACAAACCTGCAGAATTGTACTGATTGAATGTATAGTCAAACCTGTTATTACAATCTTCATCAACTAAAGTTCCATTTTCATCTAATTCACACTGATAGTACAATACCGGTGATCTCATGGTCGCTCCATCTTTCTCAATTTCAATAATCAAAGTTGTATTTTCGGTTGAATCCTTCATCCAAAACCATGCTGAGTCTCCTTCCTTGAGAGAACCGTTTGGGATATCAGAAGGTTGTGCTCCAGATGAATTGACTGTAACTGTGTAAATCGACAATTCATGTCCGCTTACGGGTGTAGCAATCAAAATAATCGCAAGAGCAGCAAATAGGGTTCGCACGATTTCGGCCAATCCGGTGGAGAATAAATACAATACGGAAGAACTCAGCGCAACCATCATGGAGGCTAAGTTGCTTGCGATGGGCATATTCGCAATTTTGTTTACATCCTCGGTTATTGTAGTGATTTTAGGAGAAGAAGAAGTTGCTTCTGAATCTACAGAAGTAGAGCCGCATTTCCATGCAGGCGACCCTCTTTTCCAAGGCGAAGGTCATGATCACATGAATGCAAGCCAACACGTTGCCGGGACTGATAACATCGATCAATTAGCCTTCAATCCACTAACTTCTCCTGGAAACGCAGAAGTTTCTGTTGCGCGCTCGCCAGATGGAAGAGTATACACCTACCAAGCAGGATGGAACGACATGCACATTGTTGATGTCACCAATGCCTCTGACCCACAAGTTGTGGGAGTTTACAAAGACCCAAACACACAAGTTTTGGATGTTAAATATCTAGAATACAATGGAAATGAGTACGTAATCTTACAAAACCAACTCGTAGATTCAGGTTATGCAGATCCAAACATCGGTGAATGGAGTGACCCAATTCAGGTATCAGTAACTCTAATCGATGTCACTGACAAGACAAATCCAACCTATGTTGATTCTTGGTATGATGCAGATCATCCAAGCGGCCCACACAATCTGTACCCGCACATGATCGACAATGAATGGTATATTTTCGTCGCAAATCCTGATTATGAACAATGCAATTCAGCAATAGGTGAAGCGTGTGGAGGAGTTACAATCGCCCATCTCAATCTGCAAGGAAGCGCCTCTAGACTTCTCTCTGGAGTCCCAGCTTCAGGACATGGTCACACAATAATCAAAGTTGGTGAGTATGAGGTCGCTTGGGAGACAACCCGTGGAGGATGGATATACATCCACGATATGACTGTGCAAAAATGGCCAGGAGAAAATGTTGAAGATCCAAGATATGGAAGAACATTCGTTTATGGTTCATATTGGGAGGCTGGTCTAAGAATCGGTGATGTAACCGACGTACCACATCCGGTCAATTCACCTGAAGCTTACACATTGATGGCAACTACATGCAAAGCAGGGCAAGGAAACCCAGTTATGTGCCGCTGGAGGGCCCCTGAAGTCGGTTCGTGGATGGATTTCTTGGACCTGGACGGAGATGGCCAGCCAGATAGTGGAACAACAGGAAATGAAAATGGAGGAAGAGTTTCTTACATCCATTATGCTGAACCTGTTCCAGAAATGCTCGATGTATCTCACTTGGGATTAGGAGACGAGCCTCGCCATTACGTGTCTGCAGCAGTAGAATGCCTTGACTTGTATCAGGGAACTGGAATCGTTTACCTTCTTGACACAACTGAGTATTCTGAAGAAAATGGAAATTTCAGATTTGAGATAACAATGACCAGAGACTGGGAAATCCCGTACGCAGAAGACCACTGTTTCGGCTCAACTTGTGAACTCGATCCGGTGGCCGATGAGTGGTTATTATTCAGCCCACACAACCTAGACACAGGATACTTTGAGACTACCGAAGAGACCGACCAATCACATGGCGGAACTTGGGATGCTAGGCTATACATCTCTCACTACCACGCAGGCTTGTGGATTGTCGATATTGAAACTTTGATTGCACCGGAATCAACCGATAGAATCGACATACATTTCGAGGCTACAGTAGGATATTATCTCCCCTCTGGCCATCTTGACGGTACACCATTGGATAGCCAGTATTACGACTTCGGATGGGTTCCTTTCCTTTGGGCAGTCGAATTCCACGAGGGCGTAATCTATGCTTCTTGTATTACCACAGGATTGTATATCTTGCAGTTAGATATCGACGAACCATTCTTGGGAACACCTGTTTGAAACTACGTTCATTCTGGGATTATGCAACGAGATTGTCTGACGATTATCAAATGTCTAGAACGTCATAACCTTCTTGCATCCAATGGAATCCTTTGACAACCCATTGTAATAATCGATCTACATATTGCTTAGATAGCCCAGCAGCAGTTGCAACTTTGTTCAAAATTTCTCTTTCTGAATCATCGATATCTCGATCGACCATCGTCATCAAACAAATATCTCGAAGAGCCAATTTAATTGTACGAGGCTCCATTTTCTTTAGGTGTGAATCCAAATTAAGCGATTCATGCATCTTATCACGAAGTTGTTGTTTACGCTCAGGAGAAAGCAAAGTCGCGCCTAATCTCTGCTCATAGAATGCCATCTCAACGCGTGAAATGCTACTATCTGCACTCGCTAAATGTGCCAATAATTGCGCATATTGGAAGCGCTCCGATGGTTCCAAATCGTGGATGATGTCGTGAAGCATGAGCATTCGTCAACACCTTTGTTCATGAGCATTTTGGAAGAGGATGCATGGAAAATTGACATAAGGAGGTTTTGAACAGCGACGCATGAGGGATAAAATGACCAAGCGCCAAATTTCTATGTTTTTGATTGCTCTCATGTTAATTCCATTGTTATCTAATGTTCAAGCGGATGGTGCTGAAGGTCCAGAACTCGAAGCAAAAAATTTAGTCGCTACTGTCGATAGTAATAATGAGACTGTTACGCTTACTTGGAGCAATATCGATACAAATGACTTCACAATTCTAGAAGATTTGAAGACTACTAATTATTCCTTATACCGTTCCGATGAACCATTGAATAGTTCGAATTATCAGCAAGCAGAGCTGGTAGAAGATAACATCCAAGCATGTCTTTCAAATGATTCTTTACCAGATTGTAAGTCTAGAGAGCACGAAGTGGTCTACAATACTCCGCCTAATACCGATGGGAGCTACTACTATGGCGTAATAAGCACTTTAGAAGATGGAACTGTTATTGCTAACCTTACCGTTGGTAATGCATCATTGAGTGAGCCTGTTTACGAATATGGATCTCCAATTACATCGCCATATAATCTACAAGCAACATTTGATGTTGAGAATTCAACAACTCATCTAAGCTGGATTGGTGTATCGCAAGTTAATTCAGCGATCGATTCTAATCATACAACATCAGTATGGAGTCATTCGATTAAAGCCAATGTTAGCAACTGGGAGGATATGAATAAGACTGAAATTGTGGCAAATCTATCTTCCGATGTAAACTCATATGAAATCGAACACCCATCGGAAATCAGTCGTGTTAACTACTACACGGTTTTGCATACCTTTGATGGTGAAACCGATTCAAGACTACTATCTGGAAATACATTGACTGAAGGTCTTGTTGAAGACAATACTGGCCCTACAATTACTGGCACTCTTGTAGCATCATTCAATTCTAGTACTTCGATTACATCGCTGGATTGGAATGGTTCAACAGTCGAGGATGTAAACTATACTCTTCATATTTGGAGAAGTTCTTCAGCAATTGTTGACATCACCTCTGACGAAGTCGAAGAAATCGCTCAAGTTGATGCAAATACAACACAATACAACTATTCTGTAGAATCGGGTTACAGTGGCAATACCTACTATTTACTCACTCTCTCAGACCAATTAGGCAATCATCAGTCAGACTTTAATGGAGTTCCAAACGCAATGGTTTTCGAATATACTCTTACAACTAATCAGAATATTGTTACAGATTTATCTGCAACGTTTTCTGATGGAGTAACTCAGTTGACTTGGACCGATTTAGCAGGCCATACAGAAGCTACATACCAAATATGGAGATCTACTACTGGCCAAATTAATGCAACTACATTCAACACTCCAAATGTTACACTTCTAGCGACTGTTGAATCAGGCGTTGAACATTACAATAACACATTTGCAGACGGAGTTTCTGAATACTCATGGTATGCAATTACTGCAACTGCATCATTCGGTACTGGAAACATAACCTACTCACAAACCAACTTATCATTGACCTTCAATTCATTGAGCGCCTATGTTGCAGAAGACACAAAGAAGCCGGTGTCACCTCCTGTTTTGAATGCAAATTATCTGGTCAATGGAACGACACAAATCAGTTGGGTTGGTAGCACTCAGGAACAAGGAACTATGTGGACTGTTTATCGCAACTTATACAGCGACCTCGACGAAGAAGCATTCTGGGTACAAGTAGGACAAATGGAAAATGATGGAACTTCACTTCATGTGATGTTTGTTGACACTGTTGCAGAACCAGGCGAAGTTGTAACGCCTGTATACGCAATAAAAGCCACAGATATATTTGGAAATGAAATTGATTTTGAAGATTGGAAATTAAGCAATTCAGTCAATGAAGACCGTCAATCTCCTTACGTTCAATTGAAACTTTATGATTCTCAAATGCAACTTGAATCCAGCCGCTGGTTCAACGGTGGAGAGAGTGCAATTTTCTCCAACTTAGCAGTTGGAATATACACTATTCAATTCGAAACTAGTGATGATGCATCGATTATTGAATATACAATGTCAACCGGATCTGGAACAAATAGTTTGAATCTAGCAACTGGTCTTGCACAGATTGAGGTTGCGGTTTCCAGCGATATGCCGAACATCACAATCTCGTTTACTGCGACTGACTTTACCGGTAATTCTGCATCTTTTGACACTCTTTTCTGTACATCATGCTTAGTTCAAGGAAATATCATAGAAGATGTAAATGATGATGAAAAAGAAGTTGCTAGCGATAAAGAAGAAGCAGATGGTATCGACCAAAATGTGTTGATTGGAGTATGTGCCTTCCTAGTATTGGTTATCATTTCACTAATGTTCAGAAGTCCAAAGCCAAGTAATCAAAAGCCAGAGAAAGCACCGACTGGACTGCCACAAAAATCAGAAGATAGTTGGATTTCAAGATATATCAAATCCAAATGATGTTGAAAAATCATTCCAATTAATCTTCAATTATTGGAAAATATGGTATGCAGCATTCCATTTTTAGTAAAGGTTCTACTTCAAAAACGATTAGAACGTGACTAGATCTTACAATTTAGTAACATCAAATCCAAACATCATTCTAAGCATACGGTCTGTGCATTACTCCCTTAGGAACCACATAGAGTCCATCAGCGTTAACTCACGAGATTTTACGTTTCCAGTTTGATTTAATCGAACTTCTCTTTACGTGTTCTAATCAATGCAAGAGTAACCAATAGAACAACTGTTAATGCCACAATCTGGACATTCGTCGAAGTGAGCATAGAGGCTCTGTGATCAGAATCCACCTTCCTGTCGCCATTGGATGCTGAGCACTTCTCACCATCACCAACTACACTGAATGTAATCGATTCTACTGCCGCGTTTCCAGATGGGTCCGTAGCTGTGATTTCAGCACTATGTTTCCCAACACATAGAGAATTACTCACCGCATGATTCTTGCCGAAACCGGTTTGTTCTTTTGAATCTAAATCAATTACTCCGAATGTATCTTCATCGGTAAACCATGATACGGTTGTAATGCCATTATCATCGGTTAGCGTTCTGATATTGAGAATAAGTGGAGCGGTTGAATCTGAATCAGATAATGTGGTAAACTCAATGGATTGTTCAATTGAAGGTTCGGATGGTGAAGAAATTGTACAAGAATAACTCTTACCTGCATTCAGTCCACCAACTTCCATTTGGTGAGAAATAACCAACTGCGAGGATGATACATTTACTTCTTTTTCCAATTGTCCCATTTCTATGCAATAGACACGTGATTCTGATTGCTTAGTGGTCGACCAAGAAATAATCGCAGAATTATCGGTAACTGTTAGTACATTTGCACCATAAATTTGCTGAGAAATCTCTGGTATCTCAAAGCCGGTTAATTGGGCATAAATCTGATTTTCAACATCATATCCAGATAGAATGTTGGTTTGTTCATCATCTGTTCGGACAATATCTAGAATATTTGGATCGTAATCAAGTCCATCTTCAGAAGAAGGATCGCTACCGCCACCTAGTGTCCACGTTTTTGCTGTCTCATCGACATCTCGCCATTTGCCGGTACCAAAGCCATCTTGCGACCCTGAAACAACGATATAGCGATATGATGCTACATCTGAACCAATTACATCCTTTGAAACAGTGAAGACAATCGTATTAGTATCTTTATCTCCTTCAACATCTAGACCTCTAGCACTGGTTGAACCCGTATCTGATTGTACAGAGAAAACCGCTCCAGGCTCACCTGTTCCACTGATTACTACTTCCCAAGCCCAATCAGAATGAATCTCTGCATTGGCACCGGGTAGCATGTCTGTTCTTCCATTTTCGGTATCTCCTTTATCGACATAAATCTGGATAATTTGATGAGAGAAACCGTTGGATAGAGACCAATAATTGGTTATTTCACCCATCTCGAAAGTGAACCTTGCATTCCAATCTGATTGCTCGATTTTCACCCCTTGTATGTCGAATAGAGACATCCCTCCTGCAAAATCACTCGCTGTAGGTAAGGTGATTGTACCATCCCCGTTTCCATCATCGGAATCATCATTCATTTCCAACAGTGTAACCCATTCTTCCAATTCTGGAAGCACCATTTCAGCAGGTGCAGGTGGGGCCATTTCAAGATCGGAGGTTGCATCTGCTACAACCACTTTGATTCTTGTAGAATATCTAGGAGCAAGCCCTAATTGAGACCAAGGAATTTGGAATTCATAGACGTCATCAACAGCACAGTCACCTAAATTCGAATTAACGGGGCTGGCCCAAACCTCTGAAGAACCAATTATTCCTTTGGCAGATAGCCCGGTCCACTTTGAGCGGCCGTCATCTCGTAATTCATCGAAATCAAAACGAATTAGATTCTTGGCAGGGAAACCCAGAATCTCTCCACCAATCGCAGTTCTAAAATTGGTTTCAGCCTCATTAAAATTCACGGCGTTCGGCTGCATGAAATAGATTTCAATCGCTTTGTCACTAACGCTTCCATCATCATTTACATCAACACGAACATAGACATTATTGGAATCATATCCAACATGGAATGATTCGATATCTAGTCCTGTTCCTGTGATACTGTCTGCATCATAACGAGCAGCACCATCCCATTCACCAGGTAATGCAACCCCATCGATCATCGGCTCAATTGTACCGCCATAAGCAGCATCGGGAATACTTGGATTAGTCCACAAGTCTTGCAGATAAGGTGGCAATTCCAAATCTACTGCACGGTAAATATTGGACAGATGTACCTTGAATAGAACATCCCAATTCTCATCATAACCACTGTCTTGGTCTAAGCCATACCACCAGAACCAATCGCTACCCTCTGCGATGTACAAACTCTCCCATGCAGCATCTAATCCAGGATGTGTGGGGTTATCGGCCTCAAAAGCAACCAATGCTTTACGAGCCTCGATAAGCCTCTGCCAGCCCAAACTCTCTTCAGCCTCACCAGCCCAAGTAGAAAGTGTTCCATCAACCCATGAACCGGTTCCAATAGTATCAATCTTAGGAAGATCTCTTTCTTCTTCAAGGAATTCTCCAGGTGTAGTAGTGACAATTGTTGGGTGTGTCTCCAAACGAGAGAACCACTCATCCACGAAAGGTCTTCCATTGTCATTATGCTGGAATTCGGACATGAACATCCAGTTCTCTCCATCCATTGAAACGGTTAGAAGATGCTCTGAAGGGTCTTCACCAGCATCTAACAATTGTTGGCGAACATCGTCGACATATGAAACGAAATCTGTAACCGCATCTTCGGGAGTCATCGAACCATAATTCCAAGCTACACGATCTGAAATCACTCTGTCACGGAATACAACAGCGACTTCTCCACCGTCTTCTCCTGTTGCTACCCAGGGCATTGCAAGATTGGCTGCGTTGCTGACATCAACGTTGTTTCCATTCATGTCAGTAGATTTCATCAGAAGTTCTTCATCCGTAACCATCCATTCAATTCCAACATCGGTAACAGGTTGAACCATTGCAGGGCTTACTGCTTCTTCAGAAGGCCACATTCCAACTGGTCTGAATCCCATCTCATCTTCGAACAAATCCATTCCAGTGGTCAGATGTGTTTGTACATCATCTGGCCATGCTTGCTTAGATACTCTGATTCCATCTTCCATTTCCCATCCTGGCATCATCAATAGCGGCAGAATTGGGTGATAGTATGGTGTCGTAGTCAATTCGACTTGGCCTGCTGCAGCCAAGTCGCTGTACATCGGCAAAACATTGCCCATGTGTTCATGTTGTGCATCCAGAACATACATCAAATCATCATGCGTAAAATTTCCATTTTGTTGGAACAAAGCAATTAGTCCATCGTCACGATGAGATGCATCATAGGTGCCCAAAACATAGTCTGGGGAGAATTGATAGAGGTACCATAGAACCTGCAGGTCTAGGAATTCTTGAGGAGGAAGTAAATCATCATCCATGATAGTTGCTGGTTTCAGATTATGTTTGGTCTTTCCATGCAGGTAGGAGTACATTTCACTCGACGCCATTACCCAAGCGTTTGGATCTTCAGCGCTCACATTGTATATCCATCCACTATTCCAAAATGATTGGAATTGCATAACATGCAACTCTAATTCGGTAGCGTTTGGATAATCTCCTTGAGGCCATGGACGCTTGGCAATATCGGTGTGAGCATCAAGAGTTTCTTGTCGATGATAATCAAGTAACTGCTCCATTAATGAAGGCACTAGGTTGTATGTGACTTTAGTACCGGGATATTTCTCTAGGATACCAGGGGAATCGACATATTCGGTCATTGCATGAACTCTTACCCACGGCATCTCATACATGTCGGTTAATTTGTTCTTGTAGTATGGCTGGTGCTGATGGAATATAATTGCCAAATTTAAAGCATCTGAAACTTTCTCTGGAGTTGAACGCTCTTCGATTGTAACATCTTCTGGCCCTTGGTTTGCAAGATCTGTTGCAGAATAAAAATGACTAAATTGAGAAAAAGAATTGTTCATTGGGAATGCTGCCCAGACATTTCCGGCGTCTTGCCACTGACCCCATGAAATTAATTCTAAATGGCTTGGATTGCCAATCTCTACGAGTGGTATTGACAACTCTGTGACTTTATTATCACTCCATCCTGCATGAATCTCAGGCGCCGCTAAATCATCCCATTGCATACCATTAAACTCAATGATGCTAGCATAACTAGAATCTTCAACTACTACTGCATAATCTGCTGCAAATGGTAAGGTTTTGATTCCATTCCAAGACTTGGTCGTAACCGAACCTCCTTCACTTGTATTGAGGTAAAAGAACAAATCTGCTCCTTCGGAAGAAGAAGATAAATCAGTTCCATTCCAAGCGATATAAAGATTGGTAGAATCCCAATCTAGATGGAATGAAACCCCATTGGAGTCTGTCCCCATATGAGACTCTTCACTCCAATCCGTAAGATCACCGTCAACAGTAGCTGCCATGGATGAATAAGCAGGTAGAAGGAATACCAATACTAGGAGTATCGCACTTCGTCGCATGAGTGTGCCACAAGCGGTAAGGTCAAAGGTTTTCGGCGTCATCGCTTTGTTTAATGGCACAGAATGTAGGGGTTTTGTGCCACATTACATCCCTACCAAATGGTCTAGAAGATGGCGAGAGATTCATTGATTACATCGTTAATTATGGCGCTAATGCTTGGCAAATGTTACCAATTACCCCGCCTGATGAGCATGGCTCGCCTTATGCATCGCCTTCTGCGTTTGCAGCTTGGGATAATCTTGGTAAATCAGACCAAGTTGATCTGAGTGAAGAATCATATTGGCTTGAAGACTGGTTGCTGTATGAAAAAATCAAAGAAAAATTCGATGGAAAACCTTGGTTTGAATGGCCTGAAGAATATAGGGACAGGCATCCTTCTGCACTTGTATCGATTACTACTGATGCAAAAGAACAATCCAGATTCATGGGCCGATGGAAGGAAGTTCAGGAATATGCTAGATCGAAGGATGTTAGCCTGATTGGAGATTTACCTATCTTCGTTGCTCACGACTCGGCAGATGTATGGGCGCATAGAGAATTATTCTTACTCGATAGCGATGGTATGCCTGAAGTCGTTGCAGGAGTCCCTCCAGATTACTTCAGTGAGGATGGACAAAAATGGGGCACTGTTCTGTATGATTGGGATGCCCACCGCAGTGAAAATTGGCGGTGGTGGAGAGAGAGAATGGCAAGGATGATGCGCCAATTTGACATAGTTAGAATCGACCATTTCAGAGGATTTCATTCAGCATGGGCAATACCTGCAAGTGATGAAAATGCTCGGAATGGAGAGTGGCTTGAAGCTCCAAAAGATGAGCTGATTTCAGCACTTATCGAAGTCTGTGGAAATCATGAATGCATCATTGCTGAAGACCTTGGAATAATTCCAAAAGAGGTTACAGAACTACGTAAACGTCACAATTTGCAAGGAATGAGTGTACTACAATTCGCCTTTGATGATAATAACAAGGACAACCCACACAAACCAGAAAACATCACTTCTGACAGAGTTGTTTACACTGGAACTCATGATAATGATACGACCTTGGGGTGGTGGACTGAGAAGCAGAGGAAGCGACTCAAGCCTTACATGAAAAATGGTGAAACCGTTTGCCAAACCATGATTCGTTTGGCGAGAGAAAGCCCTGCCAATTTGGCAATTATTCCTCTACAAGATATCCTAGAATTAGGCAGTGAAGCCCGTATGAACACTCCAGGTACAGCACATGGAAATTGGTCTTGGAAGTTTACTTGGGCTGATTTAGAATAATGCCAAACCTCAAGATAAAACACAATGGTCAAGTTTGTTGTTTGATTGAGACTAGAGCCCCAAAGAAGAGTTGAGTGAAATTTCACATTTGAAATTTGATTAATCATCCATCCTTGTCAATTTTTCACATTCTTTCATGATATTTACTAATTCTAAAGAAATTCCTCTGGATTTACAATATACGACAAAGGAACCATACCAGTCACTGATATATGTGCTATAATGCTCAACAGTACCGTGTTGAGTGCTACCACGTTCTATCTCAGATTTTATCTCTAAATCGTGATTTGTATAACGTCGTAAAGTCGTGACTTTGGGAAATAAGAAGCCTCGCTTACATATGATTTCACGTGGAAAGAATTCGATTTGACACTTGTCAAAAACTCTTATTCGCAGAATAGAGATTAAACCTAAACAACAAATAAATGCTAAACCAATCATTGAATTATCTATTCCTGCAAAGTATAGGAGCGATAAAAATGAAGTGGCTACAGACAAGAATATCCAAAACAAAAATGGCCTGAAAGTGTAAGTCATTATCACACTATTCATCCCTTCTTCCAATTTCACAAGGCCATCAAGAGAATCGCCCAACTTTTGTAAGTCACTTTTCTGCATCATAACACCCCCCAAAATTGTAACATGAATATGATAAATACAATTGCAAACAAGATATCTGCGAGAACATATTCCAAAGTAGAACGGAATCCACCTTGTACTGTCCATTCAGTGCCCTTGAATACAGCAGAAGGTAAATTTGAAGATCCATCTGAACCAATGTAAATTTGGCCATCATCACCAATTATTGCTTCTCCAATAACTAGAACAGGATCTCCTTCATCTATAGTCCAGTAACTTTTAGAAGAAAATTTAGTCGAATTTTTCGCACGAAGTGCACCGAGAACGAAGTTCTTTCTTGGCATTTTTACTACAACTGAGCCTGTTCCATCATGGACAATAAATGAAATCTGATGATTGGGGTCAAGATCCTTCTTTTTCACTCCTGACAGTTTTCTAAAAATTGGCCAGTTGTCGGGGTTTTGGATACCTACTACTCTCTCATCCACTCTTTTGATTATATTTTGATTGGGAGTCAGATCTATAACTTCGCCATTTGAATAATCATCAAATCGCATTTTGAGAGCAACTCCTGCAACTTCAACTCTACCTATTGACATACCACGAATTGTTGAAGTTGGGACATCATCAATCATCTTTACAAATCTGCGTTTCTTGAAAATTATTCCAAATGAATTTGCAATATTTGATCTTAAATTAAATAATTTACCAATTAGGACATATGGTCCAACAGTAATAACAAATGCTCCTACAATAAAGGCGATAATACCGTAATCCAAATCATGATTCAAGAATACAAGTAAAACTGATCCGCCGAAAATGAATATTTCTCTAAATAATATGTGAAGAAGTAAGAATATTGTACCTACTAAGAATATCCAAGGAGTAATTACTCCACTTTCTGTTTTCGGTAATTTCGTAGGATGCTCACTGATTAATTCGCCTTCCTGATCACGATTTTTAACTAAATCCCAAGAATCATAAATTACCCATTCATCTACAGTTGTTTTGCTGTAAAGTGAGTTTTTTCGGCGGATTTTTTCTATGCGATTTTGTAGTTCAGTAGGTTGTAATTTCAGCAACAAAAATGCACTAATCGTACCAATTACCGCCCACCTAATGTGTTCAAAATTAGTTTTATCTTCAGGTTTCGTATCATATATCGCCCAAGATAATAATTCAAATGAACCATTGTCATTCTTTTCAACATAAACTTCAGCTTGAGTAACCTCTTCTCCACAATCTGGTGAATCAAGTGATATTCTAGGACCAGAGTTTTTCGGAACAAAAATGTCAATCTCTTTACCGCCTGATGTATTGGCTTTTATCCAAACATTACTGGGAGATTCTCGTGAACAATATCGATTACGGTCATCTAGTTCACTCGTAATCAAGCCTTTCTCAATATCGATAGTACCGTGATGTATAGGTTTTAATTCGGCCCAAGGTACATCGATGAATGATGAATAATCATTTTCCTCATCGAGTCCAGATGGATTGTTCAGATCATTCCCCCAAGGGTTTAACTCTGCAATAGCTAACAAACTAATTATTACCACAGCGTATAGAAATAATGTCAGATATTTTCTTACTCCTAATGGTATACTGAGGCTGAAAATAGGAACTGAAACATCCATATCCTTAGGATTATTTTTCGGAGATGTTTTCTTAGAATCTCCTTTTTCCATAGCATCGGGTAACACTATCAGGTAACAAATATTTGGGTATATTTCGCCTAAGATTTGATTCCTTCGAGAATTATTGGATCCAATTTTAATCCTCGGGACATTTGTGCTCTAACGTATTGTGTGACTTCTTTTGCCGTATCCTTGGCTTGCTGCGTTCTCTTAGCAAGAGTTCGCATTGGCATTGCCATACGGTGATTATTTCTGAAATGGTCTTGGTTCTCTTCCAAGAAGTTCCAATACATGTCAGAAATTGGACATGATTTTTTGAAATGCAGTGAACAATCTCCACAATAATCGCCCATCTTTTTGATGTAAGGAGTTCCACTAACATATGGCTTAGTAGTCATCATTTCACCTACTGCATATGTTCCCATCGCTAACACATTAGGTTCTACTACCCAATCATATGCATCGGTGAACATTGCCCAAAACCAGTCGGTCAATTCCCTCGGATTAATCCCAAGCAGATTGCCGATATTTGCCAGAACCATTAGACGTGGAATATGGTGTGCATAGCCAGTCTCTACCACATCTGAAACCGCAGTATCTAAGCATAACATCCCTGATTCTTCACCCCAAAATGTAGGAGGTAATTGGAATGAATTTTCAAGCACATTTGGTGTAATCCTTGGTTCCGGCCATTCACCCTTCCAACCAGCTGCAGGCCTTGCATTGATTGGTGCATGATCGGTTTCAAACCCTTCAGTTAATTCATGGACATGACGAACAAATTCTCGCCAGCCAATAATTTGGCGAACAAAACCTTCTTTGGAATTCAACGGAATGTCCAATTCTAAAGTGTCATTCAGTAGATTAATCGGCATCAACCGATTAAGGTTAAGCAGCGATGAAATCGTTGTATGAAACAGTGTTTTGTGTTCCTGCGTCATCGCATCTTCGTAAGGTCCAAACCAATGCATTACCGATGATTTCGCCCATTTCCATAATCGATTTGCATCTGTGATCGATGTTGGAAGGTTTTCAGGAATAATCTTACCTGGGTGATGTGAATATTTGCTCTCAATCATTTGGATTACTTCTTGTGTTATCTCATCCACTTCGAAAATCGGTTTCTTTGGTAATTCTACTGCACCATCCCACGGTAGACGATTCTGATCATCTAATGACCACGAACCTCCCAATGGTTTGCCATCAACATCTAGCATTATGTTGCGGCTTTTCCTAATGTGACGGTAGAATTTGTCCATTCTCCAGGGAGGACTTTCGCCTACACTTGAGATGAAATCTTCAGAAGTTGTCAGCCAGCCTTTGTGTTCTAAAACCTCGATTTTGCCGTTATTTGTCAGATTGGATATGGATTTTCTAAGAATCAATTCTGCTGGTTTGTTAACCGTAATCACTCCAATTTCGTCTGTTAATTCTTCTAAAATTGCATAATATTCTTTCTTACCAAAGATATACCTAATCGGGTGGCCAAGTTGCTGCATTTCCAATGCGAAGTGTCTTTGATTGGACAATTGTAGAGCCAATTTCTGTTTGTGATATGGCAATTGTTTTGCTTTCCAAGAAGTTTCAATAAATATCAATCCCAATGATTGGGCATCGATTTCAGGTAAGAGTTTCTGATTGAGTTGATCATAAGTTACGAAGTGCCAGCGTTCCACTCCGTCCGGGGTGTCTAGTAAAGACGAAGCAAACGCTGACACGATTTGAAGATTGTATTTTTGCTTTTCAAAACTTGTTGTAAATCATAGTATAATACAGACCTTATTAATTGGATAGAATGAACGTATTGCATGCCAGAAGGACCTGAAATCCATCGTGCTGCGAATAAGATTCGCAAAGCACTGGAAGGAATGGTCATCGAAGACATTGAGATCGCAGTTCCAAGATTCTCAGAATCTCATCAAGATTTCATTGGCAAGACAGTAAATCGGGTTGAAGCACGCGGTAAAGCTATGTTGATTCATTTTGATGATTTCGTAATGTATAGTCACAATCAACTGTATGGAAGGTGGACTGTGAATCTAAAAGAAACAGCACCCAAAAAATGGAATCGCTCTCTTAGGATAGCCCTAACTACTCACAAACACACTTGCCGTCTTTGGTCTGCTACCGATATTTTGTTGATGGAGCCTTGGGAATTATCCGGTCATCCATATCTTTCAAAATTGGGACCAGATGTAGTTATTCCAGAAACTACAGTTGAGGATTTGGTCGAACATATGAACCAGAAAAAATTCCAACGCCGCCGCCTGAAAGTTCTGTTATTAGATCAGGGATTCTTCGCAGGAATTGGTAATTATTTACGCAGTGAAGTCCTATTTACATCTGGACTTCATCCTGAACGAACAATTTCTTCTTTGAGTAATGCTGAGAAGAAAAGACTGGCAGAGCAGGCATTATTCCTTTCGAGACAATCTTACGATGTTCCAGGGATAACCGTAGATTTGGATCTATATGACAAACTCAGAAGTGTTGGATTGTCTCGTAGTAGAGCAAGACATTGGGTATTCACTCGTAATGACAGGGAATGTCACAATTGTGGCCATCTTATTGTTCATACAAGACCTGGTCGCAGAAGGTTAGACTACTGTCCGCATTGCCAACCTGAATGCTAATTTCTGATGCACTCAGTACTTTTGTCTGAAGGAATCAGATAAACAAAAAGGCAATATTGGCTAGCAATATAGTTACTGTTAGCCATACACTTAGCTTGTGCAATATGTTAAATCGCTTTGTATTACCATCATCTTTAGCTTGATTTGTTGCTGGAATAATCAGATAACAAGTAGAAGCAGCAAGGAAAGTAAATCCTGAAATCGCCAAGTGATAATTGCCACCATCACCTGTAAAGTAAATCACCGCTGAACTAATCGCACCTAATGCTGCAGACAGAGCGAAGAACTTCGGCCATAATGCTCTAATTGCTTTACCAAAATCGTCTTCAGCTAATTTTTTAGAAAGTGTTGGAATAATAATCGCAACTTGAAGGATAATTACTCCGACGGTGACTCCAGGTGTGTAAAAGTGCATGATTGTCCCAAATCAGGTTATTTTAAAATTGAAGCGTTAGAATGTCTAAAAAAGTGATTTCCGATTGATTAAGTGTTTGAGAGATATACTATACTTGTCGTACTGCAAGGTATGTCCACAATTGGGCTGGAGAAAATCAAGATTCTAAAAGTGGAACCTCGTTAACAGCACCATGAGGAGAATCCTAATTCCGATTCTACTGGTTGTTTTTTTCTCTGTGAATGTAAGTGCTGAGACTTACGTAATCACTGGCAGAGCAACATATGCCGACAACTCACAAGTCCAGTTTTATGATGTTGGAATCGATTGTGAAGAAGGTGAAAATAATTGTTTGAAGTATCGTGGAAATACCGCTCAAACCGATAGGTATGGAAATTATACAATGCTGTTATCAGTGAATGAAGAAGACAATGGAACTACCATTTTACTAACTCTAAGGGGTGAAGAATTTGTCCATAAAATCGATCTATCAACTCTAGAAAACTCTGGAGGAACCGTAACTCAGAACATAAAACTCGCCCAGTATCCTTCTCCAACTGGTGCAGGATTCGGCTCTATGTGCTGCTTGCTGTTATTCGCTTTCATGGCGATATACATCATTGCAAAGACAGCGAGAATGCTTTCCACCAAACAAGGCAGATTACATTTTAGAGGATACAAGCCAATCAAGACTCTTGAGTGTCCAAAGTGTGACCTAGTGGTGTCTCAATCTCAACTTCTGCGCCACCTCGTAGTAGATCACGACATGGAGCTTACAGATGCAGGAAATCTAACCTCTTCTGTGATGAGAAAGACCTGGTCGGAAGAAGAATGAACACTGTTTGCATTTTATCAATGAGTTTGGTTTAGGACAATCATGCGAATCAGCCACAGCACCCCTAACGGCAGCGAAGCATTTGTTCATGATATTCCTCAATTCGGGCTAGGCGTCTTCTTGATGTCTGAAGAAGGTGAATGTAAAAATTCAGTTCTTGCAGCTTTAGAAGCAGGATATACACACATCGATACAGCACGTGCTTACAATAACGAGCATGAGGTTGGTGAGGCGATTAAGCAGTCAGGTATGAGCCGTGAGTCGCTATTCATTACCACGAAATTACGTCGTGGACATGCAACTGGATATGAGGAAGTTATCGAACACTGCCAGAAGTCACTGGAGTTACTTGATACCGATTATATCGATCTTTACTTGGTCCATGCACCTCCTGAAAACCCTGAACATAGAGCTCCAGTTTGGAAAGGAATGGAGTATTGTCTAGAGCAAGGCTGGGTCAAAGCGATTGGAGTTTCGAATTACGGCTCTGCACATCTTGAAGCCATGAAGGAATACGCTTCTTACATGCCTGCAGTAAACCAAGTTGAATTCAATCCTTGGTTGCAGCGCCCACAATTATTCCAATCTACAGTAGATGTTGGAGCCAAGGTCATGGCTTATTCACCACTTGCTAGAGGTCACAAAGTTGACGACCCGGAACTCGCAACTATCGCTCAAAGGCTTGGTTGTACTCCTGCTCAAGTAGCGATCAAGTTCTGTTATGACAGTGGCTGTATCACAATTCCAAAATCCAGTAGACCTGAAAGAATCATGGAAAATTTAGCATCTTTAGAAGTTGACATTTCCAGTGAAATGGATGCTATAAAGGCCATGGAATGTAATTATGTTTCAGGTTGGGATCCAACGAGTGAGCCTTGAAATCAAAATTGAGTATGTCCCGAATATCCAATATTTGGAAACAAACAGTTGCTAATATTAGTCAGTGTGAGGATTGCTTCAACAAAATGGAAAAAACTTATTGAAACAAAAAAAGTGCACGTAATATGACAGATCACGAATTCGAACTCATCAAAGAAAAAGCGCGTGAGTTGATTGAGAGATCGAAGAATCCTCCTCCTGGGCTTGAGGCATACCCATCCGAAGCAAAATCACTTGAATCTTCATTGCTAAATGATTCTGAAGATATCTACTTCGAAATTGTGGATATGGGTAGATATGATGGCGGTGGCTTACTTGGATTTGCAAAATGGTTACTCGTTGCCGCCCCAATGATGGTCAAAGACAATACCGTACTCGTCGAAATGATGGTCGAAGATGGTATTCCTGAATCCGATATTTTAGAGATTTGTAGAAGGGCTGGAAATGAAATTGATGATGTATCAAAGTACTTACAAGAGTCAATTCAAACCGTTTCGTTATCAGAATTGACCGAGGAGCCAAAGACCAAAACAAAAATCTCATTTCGCCGTGTAGGAATATGCTTCGTTCTTATTCTTCTTGGACTGAGTTACTTCTATTTCTTCGACATTGATATGCGAGGAGAGATAGAATCTACGGAAGAAGAGTTCTCTGATTTAGAAGGTAATTATGCAGTATATGTCTCCTCTGATGACTTTGATTGTGAATCGGATGTAGTTTATCTCCAAATCAAAGGATTAAACGGCTGGACAAATGTAAGTTCAAAAAATTCTGATGATGATTACCGTGATTACGATCAAGCTACTTTCGAGCAACAGTGTTTCCCAATGTTTGACAAGAATGGTTGGACCTTTGTTGGAATTTTAGGACATGATACTGATGATAAGACATTTCGAGTCATGTATGAAGATGACAAATCGCGTGATCATGCAATCGTTTCATCTCCTGTAATTGGAATGAATCCAGAACAGCCTCCACTTTTTACTATATTTCTCATTGCAGCAGCGTTATTGGGGGTAACTTTTTTTGTTTCATGGAAGTCAGTTGCAATCGATAAAGAAGAAACAAAGACTTCTTAATCATTTGACCAGGGTTTCTTTTCATCTTTAGCACAATTCAATTTTTGCTGAATTTTAGAGAATTACCGAACACTCTACACGGTGTGTCCTAGACCTATTTCAACCATTCAGGTACGGCTTTCCAATTGACTCAATACCGCCCTTCTTGATGATGTCTTCATACTCTCTAGCTTTTTGAGAAGAGTCCAGAATTGTAAATCTATATGTCAGATTTTTCCGAATATAATCTCGATTTAATTTTCCAAGAGTCAATTCTTTTCTTGACATTTTATCAAGATCATC
The DNA here is from genome assembly GCA_003602535.1 of Candidatus Poseidoniales archaeon. Classification (GTDB taxonomy): domain Archaea; phylum Thermoplasmatota; class Poseidoniia; order Poseidoniales; family Poseidoniaceae; genus MGIIa-K1. The sequence continues at coordinate 36 of QQSA01000008.1, read as the reverse complement.
TAGAGTCAGTTCTTTTGAAAGAAAACGTTCGAAAAC
>QQSA01000079.1 GCA_003602535.1 Candidatus Poseidoniales archaeon | reverse complement strand
ACCAGAAGAATTCAAGCTTCTAGAAAAGATATGAATCTCGAGATTGAAGACACTATTTCACTTAATGTCTGGATGAAAGATGCTCCTGAACTATTTGATTCTGATAGATCATGGATTACAAATGAGACCAGAGCAAGTAGCGCTAATTTCAATCTAGGAGAAGGCGAAGGAGACTCTTTCGAAGTAGATGGAGCAACCATCTGGTATACTGTTTCGAGGTCTTGAAATGAGAGTTGCAGTCGCTTTTGTTCTGGCATTATCAACCCTATTAGCGGGTTGCTTTGGCGAAGGTGAACAAACTATTTCAGAAGAAGAACCTGAAACTCCTATTTGGCTTGATTATGAAATGGTCGACACAGTACCTGCTATATCACCCTGGGAATTTACTACAATTGATTTGAATCTAAATGAGAGCACTACTACTACTTGGGCTGTTTTCAACAAGGATTACGGAGGTAATTGTTGTGAGCATTATCTAGCAACTACAATCGAAGGAGATATTCTCAACATTGGAGGAGAATATCCTGTTTGGTCAGAGGATAGAGGTCACGAGTGGGACACTTACATCCCTGAGGCATTGCCTGCTCTTGGCCAGTGTATTACTGCCGTACCAACCAATCCAGGACAAGAAGGACTTGGAGAAGGAAGTATCGTTCAAGCCACAAATGGAGACATCATTTCGATGTCATGGTTCCCATACATTGGCGGCGATGGTAAAATTGACAAATTCTACGCAATACTTTACGATGATTCGGAACAAGAATGGAAGTGGTGTTACAATAGAATGACTGAACCATTCTATGATCGCTCATGGCAAGTAGAGGTTGTAGGGCCGATTTCTTCGGCATATGGAAATGGAGATTGGGCTAGCCTAGTTGTATCAAATTTCTGGCACCAAAGTGGTAACCTTGGTGGACAAATTAGTGTTGATGGGCTGAATTATTTTAACTTCCAATTCGCTGGAAGAAACTCAAATCAAGGATTAGAAGATGTAAATCTGAATTTCTCTGATTTACCAGCATACTATGATGTAAACAAACCACACAAAGAGATGAGGGCTTTTCCGCTACCCAGTGGAGGATTATACTTCCCTCAATATTTCAGTGATGGTACATCCGCTTTCTTGGATACCACATTAAACTGGAACAAGCATGATGTACAATTCCCTAGTGAGTACTGCCAATTAGATTCAACAGGAGCATTGCATTGTGTAAGCCTTAGCGGCACTACATTCACACATCACCTATCCTACGATGGAGGAAGTAGTTGGGCCACGCAAAATTACTCTGATGAAAATTGGGCTCAGATTGAAGAATGGGAATTCCAAGCGAACGGTGCCTTAGATCTGTTCGTTCTAAATGTTAGATACCAATCTGCAGAGGGGCCTGATGTCGACGTATTGTACCATGTTAGAGATTATTCTGAATCAATGGAACCAGATACTCTGACATATATCGGGCTTGGGGATTTAGATTCAACAAGTGGTGCTGGAAATGACATCAGATTTGATTTTGCATCATTAGCAATTCTCAATGATGGAGGAGTGGTAGTTGCTTATCATGACTCCAGTGATCCAGATCCTCTATTCGCTGTAGAAATCGAAATGCCTGTTTATTGACCGTTCACAAATGTGAAAGTAATAGGTTGGGCGACCCGTATCTTCAAAACCTCTTGACAAGCGATTTGGCCTATGGTTCTGAAAGCTTTACCCGGAGTGGGTGATGGTTTAGCAAGGAAATTAACTGATCATTTTGGAACAGAAGACAAAGTTCTACAGTTACTAACAGATGGTCAAACAGAAGTTATTGCAGAAGTTGAAGGAGTATCTCTGAAAAGAGCGGATAGCCTAGCGAGGTCCCTAAACGGAATAGACGATTTCTTAGCGACTCCTGAATCAGTAAGACTTCACAAAGAACTCGTTACCTCGATTTCATCTCATGCAGTCAACTCTTCAACACGTTCCAGGTTGAAGAATTTGATGCCAGTCAAAGATATCTCTTCCAGAAGAAAATTAGTAACTCAAGCTATGGATTGTGAATACATCATCGAAGGATTACGAATACCTTCAGAAGTTGAAGGAAGTTATGATAGAGTCGTAGTTTCCAAGAATCCGATCGATGAACTCAAGCGATATTGCAGAGTTCTGACTCCTTCAGAGCAGGAAACTTGGAAAGATTACAAGGTATTCAAATCTGTAACTTGGGTTGGCCAAGATGGCCCAGCACAAACTCCTGATGGATGGCTAGTACTCACAGATGGCGCTCCGATTGACATGATACTACCTGAGAAGTGTGTTGGATGGTTTGAACACAATAGAGAATCACTGAAACTACTTACAGCACTACCGGAAGGAGATGGTTTCCTTTCCAATTTCAATGGAATAAGAATTCCTGAATTAGAACCGCTTCTAGATGAATTAGAAAATGAAGCGGATGCTGAAGCAATAGCAGATGTTCGCGACAAATTATGGCCACTCGCTAAGGAATTAGAAAAAAGAATTCATGATGAAGTTGATGATGCGATGAAAAATGTAAAACTCGATTTATCGGGATCAGATATGCTAGAAGCACTGGCTGATGCAGCATCACTACAACGCAAATTAGCCAAACAAACCAGCGATTCTATCGAAGAAGCAATAGAAAACGCAACCGATGAAATCTCTACACTGTTATCAAGTGTTGGAGTAAGATGCCCGCGTACTATTTTCAAGGCTGAATGGCCGACTAAAGTTGATAGAAGTACGCTAGATAACATAGATTCGCAACTAGAAGATCTTTGGAAATCAACTCAATCTGAGAGATTAGTTTCATTGGCTAGAAGGTTGGCTCCAATGAAATCTAAATGTGAAAGTGCACTTAGAAAATTAGTCGAATTGGATCAATGGCTTACTATTGGCCGGTGGGCTAGAAGTGTTGAAGCCATAATGCCTGAAATGTGTGAGCATGGAATTTCGATAAAGGCTGGAAGACATCTTCTAATCGACGGAGTTCCAGAACCTGTGGATTACGGATTAGGAAACTGTGCCAGCAACGGTGACCAGCAATCAATCGCTTTACTTACAGGTGCTAATAGTGGTGGTAAAACAACCATGCTCGAACTTTTAGCACATTGTACAATATTGGCTCATATGGGACTTCCAGTACCTGCTAAATCTGCGAGAGTTGGTAGGATTGAATCGCTACACGTACTGGCAAAGGCTGGTGGGACTCAGTCTGCAGGCGCCCTTGAACAGACACTGCTACAACTTGCACAAGTTGTTTCGAACACGGATTCGAAACTAATTCTTGCTGATGAATTAGAAGCGATTACTGAACCAGGAGCAGGTGCTAGAATTATTGCGGGTATGCTAGAAGCCGCAGAATCCCACAAAGGAACATGTATGCTTCTGGTCACACACCTTGCTCCTGCAATTATCGATGCATCTGGTCGAAAACTGAGAACAGATGGAATCGAAGCAAGAGGCTTAGATGAGAATCTAGAATTGATAGTAGATAGAACTCCAAGAAGAAACTACCTTGCTCGTTCAACACCTGAATTGATTGTCAGAAGATTAGTTGAGCGCTCTAGTGGAGAAGCTCGAGACGTGTTCAATTCAATCTTGGGCCGGTTTTAATCAGCAGATTCTTCCTGCTGATTCACCATACTCAGTCATCGGTACTTGGAATAAGTCATCACATGAACGCTCGACTATTGGTAGTGTCAATGTGCTTGCAGCCCAGTTAACAGAATAATCACCAGATGCTCCAGGGCTAGGTACGTAATCTTCACCAGTTTGAGTTACGGTGAAATGAATAGATTCACCTGCCGCCAAAAATACATCCATTGGCATAAACTCCATTTTGGCAACAACTGTTGAAAATGCAGGCAATACTTCAACTCCATCACGACCTCCATCATGGAATCTTAAATCCATAACAGCATGACCGAGGTGAATCCCAGAATCATCGGTCATTTCGATGAAAATATGACCGCTATTAGTTGTATGAGGGGTTGCAGAAACATGAATCGTAGGCATTCCCGCAATGTAAGTGTCCGTTTCAAACGGCCCATAAGAGAAAGTAATCGAATTTGTTAATGCTGGAATCATAGATCCGCTACTTGGATTTAATGAATCTACTTCTACAGAAACAAATTGGGTATCTTCTGCAGGCCAAGTTGATTCGAACCTCCAACCTCCACGATTGTCTTGCATTTCAACTCCAAGTATAGGGGCTGCTCCTTCTCCTTTCAGATACCAATCAAACCAGTAAAGCATTTCATCGGCCCAATCCCATCGTAATGTGTATGGATATGCTTCTTGACCTCGACCAACACCTTGTGAACTATGACCAGAAACACGGTCAGGATAATCGTGAGCCCATTGCCCTGCAAGAGTTTTGATCTCTATTCCGGCATCAGCGACTTGTTGATGAATAGGGAATGCCATATGCGGATCTACGTTCCAATCCTGCATTCCCTGAATGATGTAAACCGAACCATTGTAATTATCTAATACTCTACCTAAGAAAGATCTCTCAGTCCAATATGTATTCCCTGCATAGTCAACCATGTTACCAAGCAAATATGCTGCAGGCCCATTTGCGTATCCCTCTGCATATCCTTCACAGGCATTGTCAACATCATCAGTATCACCATCGATACCGAATGAACCGTACACGCCGTTGTGCATAATCATACCACGGGCTTCCATACTCCCATTTCGCCACATCAACTCATGAACTCCGATTAATCCAGACATTGGAACGATTGTAGCAAGGTAAGGATTGCCAAAGGTTGCTGCTTGCCAAGGAGTGCTTCCATCATAGGACTTACCAATGATTCCAACTTTGCTATTGGACCAAGCTTGGCTTCCAAGCCAAGTTACTGCTGCGTCAATTCCTCTCTGCTCATCGGTTCCCATCAGATCCATGCAGTGGTTAGATTCACCAGTTCCAAATACACTAACTTGGGCAACACCATAGCCATGAGGAACATAATTCTCTATCAAAAATCTGCCAAGCCTATCTGCAGGGGTAAGTGCATCGACGTCTCCATCATTGTAATATGGACCGATTTCAGCAATTACTGGAACTTGACAATCCTCTGGAAGTTCTGAGGCCTCCCAATCACAACCCTCGATGACAGGCAGCCAGAGGCCCAGATGAACTACTGCATCTCCGGTTAATCCTGCTCCACCATCTGCTGCAGTGATTGTTGGAACATCAACAAAAACACTGCGCACTGTATCGATTCCATGAGTTCCATTTACTGTGACTCTGCTGAAAACATCGCTGTCATCGTATATCTCATCAGCTCTTTCCCACGGTTGAAGGTATGCGACAACCTCTTCTTCTGGCGTAACTATTTCATCTTCTCCGAAACATCCAGAGAACATTGCGGGCAGCATCACCACCAGCATCAACAGAGCCTTACGCATGCATTACCGGCATATCAACTTGGATTTGAGACTATCCATTTCCCGGATGGGATGTCTGAGCCCCCAGTGGGTGGTTTCATGTGCTTGGTCGGTTTCGAAAGGGATATGCGAAGAGTCCTCGTGGTCTTGATTCTAGTTTTTGCAACTATTCCCACCGGTTTAGCAATTGCTGATTCTGGCACGTGGAGTATTAGTAGTGAGGATTACAAAGGTGTAATGATTTCAGAAATTCTAGTCTCACCTAGTGATGCAAACCATGATGGAACCGACTGGAATAATGATGGAGTGATCGGTAGTTCAAGTGACCAGTATATCGAATTGACCAATGATGGCTCAGTAGATGTGAACCTTTCGAATTGGATATTAGATGACATCTCTGAAGGAGGTAGCGCTGCTTGTGTTATTGGAAATTTAACAATAGCTGCTGGTGAATCAATTACTTTCTATCGTGCAGATACTAACATTGCGTTAGATTTCTTTGATGGCGACTCCGCTATTCTGAAAGACTCTGACAACACGATTCAAAGTATATTCACCTATCCTGCTAATGACTCTGACTGGGACAAAGTGTACATTCCAGGCGCTAATGGGCAATTAGAGAAAACAGATCCTGACCCATCTGGAACCATAGGAACATGTACCCCCGGAGAAGACCAAAACTCAGGAGGAAACGGTGGTAATAACGGCGGTTCCTCTCAAGGAGTAGGTGAGTGGTCAATCAATCAGGAAAACTACCATGGAGTAATGATTTCTGAAATTCTTGCATCATCATCTAGTGAAGATTTTGGTGGAGTCGATTTGGATGGAGATGGAGAAGTCTTCAGTAACAGTGAGCAATATATCCAACTAACCAATAATGGTACTGTTGATGTTGACATTTCAGATTGGATACTAGACGACAACCTGGCTGGTGGAAGTGCACCGTGTTCAATCGGTTGGAACACGACAATATCTGCCGGTGAATCCATCACATTTTACCGTTCGAAAACTCAAATTGTTTTCGACTACTTTGAAGATGATTTTGCAGTATTGAAGGATTCGAGTGGATCGATTCAGAGTATGATAAAATATCCAGCTAAAGATTCGTTCTATGATGTAGCATATGTTCTGAATGACGATGGAACTTTAGGAAAGCAAGATGCAAACCCTGCAAGTAGGCAGGGTACTTGTTTCAGACAAGCCGATAACACTGAATCAACATATATCCTGAAAGGAAGAGTCGTGACGATGACTGGTCAAAATAATGTCATTGAAAACGGTAACATCATGATCGAAGATGGAATGATAACAGCGGTTTGGGCTGATGGAGAAATTCCTCCAATAAACCCTGATGGCATCACAGTTCATGACACTGAGGCAACCATTTACCCAGGATTAATCGACTTACACAATCACATGCATTACAATCACATTCCACTTTGGGATTTTGATGTCCACCTATCTGATTCTCAAAAGTCAGAAGAAGGCGGATACACCAATAGATATCAATGGGGCAATAACTGGGATTACGGCCCAAGTATCACTTGGATGAAGACTAATGTTCAATCTTACAACCGATGGGATATGGCTTCTGAACAAATGAAGTATGCTGAAGTTCAAGCTGTAGCAGGAGGAGTTACTGCAGTTCAAGGGTCACCTAGTAGCGGTACAGACTCATGGGACAGTATGCTATCTCGCAATGTAGAATTGTATAATTTCGGTCAAGACGGAATGTATACTTGTGCAGTATGTGGAGCCTATGAACCAGATTACACCGGCCAGCATTTGATTGACAAGAGCAATGCTGGAACTCTAAATGGATGGTTCGTACATCTTTCTGAAGGAGTAGATGCAAGTAGCAAAGCTGAGTTCGATGCCCTATACAACAAGGGGTTAATCATGGACGAAACTGTAGTAATCCATGGAACTGCACTGGATCAAAGCCAATTTGAAAAGATGGCTGAAGTTGACGCTGGTTTAGTATGGTCACCAATTTCCAACCTGCTATTGTATGGAGACACCACAGATGTAGTCACTGCAGATAATGCAGGAGTCACCATCTCTTTAGCACCGGATTGGGGACCAAGTGGTTCAAAGAATAATCTTCATGAATTGAAGGTCGCAGACATGTGGAATCGAGAATCTCTCAACGGCCACTTTAGTGATTATGAGTTGGTTGAAATGGTGACCTGCAATGCTGCTGAAATTGCTAATTGGCAAGGTTTTGTTGGACAAATTGGAGCAGGAATGTTTGCTGATCTTGTAGTTGTTGACACCTTCCATGACAACCCATATCGTAACCTAATCGAAGCGATTGACCCTGATGTCAGACTAACCATTGTCCAAGGAAAAGCGGTATTTGGCGACATTGATCTAATGACTGCAATGAAAGGAGATGATTGGGAATACATCAATGGCAGTGGATTCAGTAAAGCTGTAGATGTCACATCAACTTCAGAAATTGAAGGAATGCAAACTTGGGAAAGCATCGAATCAGGGCTATCGATGGCTATGCGTAATGAATTTGATGATATCAAAGCAAACTGGAATGAAGTATCAGACATGTCAGATTCTGAATTAAATGATTGGCTAGGCACCACATTTGATGGCGATTACAAAGATAACGTAAATCATTTGAAAAGTATGACTCTAGATCCAATATTCACAATGAATGATGAGAGATACTTCGATGTAATCAATCGCTCAGCACATGCAAATTATCACATAGATATGTCAAAACTTTACGATTACTATGACATCAATTACGATGCGAATGGTGACCGACCATATATCACAGATTCAGATTACAACAACAATACTAACACCGAGCCAGAACCAATTCTTGGCTGTACGGATTCAAGTGCTTTGAATTACAATTCAAACGCTGATTTGAATGACGGAAGTTGTACTTACGAAGTCAACAATGGAAGCGGTGACAACAACGGAAACGACAATTCAGGTGATGACAATAATGGACTTGACGAAACAGATGATGACACCTGTACAGGTATCTGTGATGATGATTATGAAGAATCTTCTAAATCCGATGAAAGTAATCCGATTGTATTACTATCAATAGTGATGGGAGTAATTTTCATTGCCGCGATAACAGTTATTGTGGTTTCTAGAGGAGAGGAGCCAATGATGGATGATGGAGACAAGCATAATGATGGATTCGTCCCAGAGTTGCCTCCTTTGGAGCCACCAAAGAATTAGACTAAGTCCCAGATTGGTCCTTCTGCAGTATCGGTGACTACCACACCTAACGAGTTCAATTCATCTCGAATCTCGTCTGCGGCAGCCCAATCTTTAGCAGCTCTTGCGGAACTCCTCTTGGCGATTAATGCCTCAACTTGTTCAGTAATTTCAGCACGTCGTGGGTCTTCCTCTGGTTCAGCAAGAGTTTGTTCTCGTGATGGAAGTACTCCCAATACGGCACCTGCAGTATCTTCTAACCATTCTACACAATGTTGTGCATATGCACCTAGATCATCACCTTCTAGTGAACCTAACATTTTACTCATTTCTCTTATTGCACCCAATACCTTAGCGCATGCTTCTCTTGAATTGAAATCATCATCCATAGCAATTGCAAAACCTTGAGCCATTTTTTCTAATAGACCAAGGCTTTTCACTAAAGGTATCTGCGATGTAATATCTCCTTCAGGAAGTGGTGGGCAATTGACTCCGGTCAATTCCAGAGCTGCTTTGTATACTCCCATCAGACGAACATGATTCTTCTCTGCATCCTTGAGTAATTGCTCATTCATATCGATTGGAGAACGATAATGTGCATTGATTAATGAGAAACGGAGGACATAAGGATCGACTTTTTCCAAAATATCAGATATCGTCCAAAAATTACCAAGTGATTTGCTCATTTTTTCTCCATCTATATTGACAAAACCATTGTGTAACCAATGATGAACAACAGGAGAACATCCGGTGTGACATTCACCTTGGAAGATTTCAGCCTCATGATGCGGGAATAGCAAATCATGGCCTCCTCCATGAATGTCAAATTGTTCACCGAAAGAATCCATTGACATCGCAGTACATTCGATATGCCATCCGGGACGGCCTGGCCCCCAAGGTGAATCCCAAGTTGGTTCACCTGGCTTTGCGGACTTCCACAATGCGAAATCTTTGTGATCACGCTTTCCAGAACCGGTCTTAGATACTCTGCCACCTGCGCCACTGCGAACTGCATCGATATTTTGACCAGTCAGTTCACCATATTTTTCTGGGGCGCTTTCAACGCTGAAATATACTCCATCATCAGCAGTATAGGCATTTTCTTTCTCGATTAAATCAGAAATGATTGCAATCATTTCATCAACATACTCTGTACATCTAGGATACTTGTCAGCACGTAGAATATTCAATGCATCCATGTCTCTAAAATATGTAGCAATGTTGTTTTCTACGATTTCTCGCCAATCCTCTCCAGTTTCATTTGCTCTGATGATAATTTTGTCATCAATATCTGTGAAATTTTGAACATAGTTGACATCATAACCTGATTTCTCTAACCATCTGTGGATTAAATCGAATGCAAGATAACACCTGGCGTGTCCCAGATGGCACAAGTCATACACTGTCACTCCACAAACATACATGTTCACTACACCCGGATTCATAGTGGTAAAATCCACCTTTTCCCGACGGCGAGTGTCGTGTACACGTAGAGGCATCAAACCTGCGGGAAGATTATCTGTTATTCAAACAATGGCATGATTCAAAGCGGTGAGGCTAATGCCCGAACATGGATGGGGTCGTTG
>QQSA01000078.1 GCA_003602535.1 Candidatus Poseidoniales archaeon | reverse complement strand
CCAGGAGGGGGCGTAGGAGGGCCAGATGGTGGCCCAGGAGGGGGCGTAGGAGGGCCAGACGGTGGCCCTGTAGGAGGTGAAGGCGGTCCGGCAGGAGGTGTAGGAGGGCCCGATGGTGGCCCTGTAGGGGGCGAAGGCGGTCCGGCAGGAGGTGTAGGTGGCCCTGTAGGGGGCGTAGGTGGCCCAGCAGGAGGCGTAGGTGGGCCAGATGGTGGCCCTGTAGGAGGTGTGGGTGGTCCGGCAGGAGGTGTAGGAGGGCCAGATGGTGGCCCTGTAGGGGGCGAAGGCGGTCCGGCAGGAGGTGTAGGTGGCCCAGCAGGAGGGAGAGGTATGGTTGGAGTGACAGCATTCAACTCAGGCTCTCTAACGGATGGAGACGAAGGAGCATGGGCCAATAGAGGATCTTCGGTACGTGATGGTTGAGATAACGGGGCTTCACGAATTGGGTTTGAATTTAAGATTGGAGCTTCATGAGCATCGTCGCTAGAGGTAGCGGTCAAGCCGGTTGATAGATGTCCAAGATCGGCCTTGATTAGCGTTTCTCCGCCTCTCGAATTTTCTGCTGCATACGATTTCATCGTTACTTTACTAGGGTCGATCATTTCGCGCTCTTTGACATTTCCAAAGTCACCCAAGTTATCATCAAAGGCTCCAGAGAATAACGATGAACCAATATTGCTGGATAACTTTCTTCCTTGTGTGACACTGTATTCGAAATCATAAGCGAAAGGCCCCATTTTTATTTCATCAGATGAACTACTTAGCAAAAAAGTCCATTCACCAGAATCAAGGGGAAATTCGAAAGTCCATTCTCGTTCAATACCTGGGCCTAAACTGGTTACGCCTTCGGTTGATGAATATTTTAATCCAGCATTCGTAATAACTGAAACATCTAATCCACCCATTGGAACAGGAGCCTCGTTAGTAATTGAAACAACGGCAATGATAACATCTTCATCATCATCATTGATGTCCATTTTGATATCGATTACTTCGGCTTGAAGAGAGCCACTATTTCCAGAAGTTGGTACACTCATCCCGCTCACCTACCTTGCCACTAACGCAACCATACTTGAAGACAACCATAACAAGAGCCCTATCTTAATCCACCACGGGTTTCAACAGGGAGCGACCAATCTACAGCAGCAACCGTGTGATTTGCAAGGTCAACTGGGCTTCTTTTTGTTTCATTTCTAGAGGTTTGCAATACATCCCAAATTCCGAATAATATTCCGACGAATGGTATTACGTACTTTATTTTATGAGCAGCTCTCCTACCCCAGTGTGCTTCACCTAGAAGACTACCATCATCGTGAACTATCGCAATTCTCATTGCTCTTTGTCCGAGAGAGCGGCCATAATTTCTACCAGTGTATTTGAAGTACAGCCAATAAAAAGTCAGATGCATAACCCATGTGGCAATTACATAAGGAGCTTGGTTTGTTATCAATAAATCAATAGCCATCAAATACAAGAAAAACGTGCCACCTGTTGGCAATGCGATTATCAAAGTTATCAGAAATGCATCCAAACTCAATGCAACAATTCTTTTCCATATTGGGGCAATAAGCATCCCTTCTGGCGCAGTTGCAGCAACGGCTGCTTGTGCCATCGTTCCGGGATTATGCACACTGACCGGGGAGTCCGCCATAACACGGGGTTGGGCCATTCCTTTGAAAGGGTGTCCTCAAGAATTTACAACATGCCATGCCATGAGATTAGATTCTGAAATCCAATCAAGCCAACTTGCCCATGTGGAGTCATTGCGTAAGGTGCGGTCATCACCAATAACGATTAATCCGCGTTTTGCTCTTGTCAAAGCAACATTTAGACGCCTGTAATTGGAAAGAAAACCAACTTTCCCCGCATCGTTGGAACGAACCGTTGAAAGAACAATAATTTCCTTTTCTCTCCCTTGATATCCATCCACCGATTTAACTTCAAGACCTTCAATGACATCATCCACCATGCTCCTGATCAATCTTACTTGTCCAGCATAAGGGGAGATTACACCAATGTCTTCTGGAGTTAAATCTCCAGGTGCTAGAAGATCGTTTACTACTTTGACAACTATTGCAGCTTCATCCATATTTGAACGAGACGACCCGGCCTCTTCTTCAATTTCAGCACCATGAACTGGTACGAAGGCTACTGGTTTATCCCAATCTGGCCACAAGAAACCAGCGACAGGCGGCCTCTCTGTTGGAGAACAACCATCTTCCAATTTGTTTTCATAAAACCGAGAAGATGGAAATTCGCGAATACTAGGATGCATTCGATATTGAGTAGTCAGCATATGTGCAGGTAAACCATTGGAGAGAAGGCGTTCGAATAACGGGATGTCTAAACCGTCTTCTTCTGCTCTTCTACTAGTGACAGTTGGTGGTAATTGCCGATGATCTCCCACTAGAATTAACTGGCGTGCACCTTTGACAATAGGGACTAAAGCTGATGGTTCAGTAGCCTGTGTGGCTTCATCAATCAATACAATTGAGAATTTACGATTAGCCAATGTGAAATGTCCGGCACCAATATTTGTCGTACACAAAACCTGAGCATTACCCAATACATCATCGGTAATTCGTTGCTCTAGTTCTCTAATCTCTCGATAATTCTTGTTTATATCGCGATGAGCAAATCCCTTATCCTTACCTTTCAAGTCATGAAGCTTTGAGCGAATAGCATCAGTTTCTTCCCTGATAAATGCGATTTCATCTTGCTTTGGGTGACTTGAAACCTGAGCATCTAATGTGGCTTCTCTAAGACTTTCACGGACCTTCACTGGTCTTCCGAATCTAATGGCATTTACATCTAAATCGAGTAAACCTTCAAGTAAATTATCAACTGCTACATTCGACTCTGCACATGCTAGAATAGGACCTCTTCCCATATCTATCAGCGCCTTCAATAAATGTACAGCAGTATGTGTTTTTCCGGTTCCAGGCGGTCCCTGAATTAGAGTCAGCCGTTGTCCGACAGCAGCCTCAATAGACTGTTTTTGACTTTCATCAAGTAACATACCTTTCAGATTTACAGGGCGGATTTTCTGACCATGTATTTCGGGAGGCCTTTGAGCAGATGAAACGAGATCATGCGGTTGGCAAAGCAACAGGTCTCGCAAAACAGTTCCGCCATCGCCCTCGGTTGAATGGAATGAAGTCAGAGCTTCATGCATCCTATCATGAGCAACACGATTCGCACCTCTATCCAAACGCCAACCACCTTTACGTAAGTCGATTGGCTTATCTTTGGCAACAATTCTAATTCTTCGATTATTACGATCTAAGACCACTCCCTCAACAACCTTCTCACCCCAAGGCCTTGCCCGAGAAATGATCACCATGTCGCCATGACCGAATCGGTGGAAGGGCAATGCCCCCCCGCCTCTTGCTTCAAACACAATGATAGGATCTCCAAAAAAACGACCAGAAGTTCGTCCAACTAAATCGAATAAAGCTAGGCCTGCGCTGAGCATCTTTTGTTTTGACCAATTCTTCCATCGCTCTTGAACTTGATTTAACTCGTCTTCAAGCTCAATCCCAATTAGATTTGTAAAGCATTCAAAATGGTCTTGGGATTTTCTCCATTTTGCTTCATGTGCAACATTTGAAGAGCCTTTACCTTTAGAGCGGGTGCTCATTCTTCGAACCCCTCCCTTCTCGGCCATGACAAAACGGTGGGGCTGCTTGTATAGCATGCTGCCGGTGGTCGGGAATAGGTGATACTTAACAAGGAAATGAGTAACCGAATATCTGCTGGTGACTATGTTCAGGCGTAAAGCGGCCGTAGATATTGAGGGTGAAGTTTGCCCTTATTGCGAGTTCGTGAGCCCTGTTGGTTCGGAAACCTGTGTACAATGCTATTACGAGTTAAACAAATCACCTAGAGATCAGGGTGAACAAATTTCAACTGAAGTTAGCGATTCTATTTTTGATGAGTTAATGTCTGATGATGACGATGATTCATGGAAAGAAGTTGAAGCCTTAGATGTAGTTCTCACATTAGATCAAGAACCGGTTGACGTCGACCAATATAGCGTAACAGATTTCAATTCAGAAGAACCTGAAAAAGTAGGTTTCATGAAATCGTCTTCTCCCGAATTGCATAACACAGTTGCCCATGAACCAGAGGAGATAACTGTTGACGATATTGGAGAGGCCATTCCAGGAGTAGAAAAATTAGATTTCTCGAAAGAAGATCCATTTGACCAAGTCCCAGAACCAGTTCACCAAGGAAAGGGCGCATTATATTCGCCGAATACTCCTACTGGAATCGATGATGATTTGAAGGGTCATGTGGGAGGAACAGAACTGCCCTCTCTGCCTTCAGAAGATCTGTATGAAAACCGAATCAATCTCACTGCTACCAAAGCTCCTGCACCTACCCCTTCATCGGTTTTACCAGCGATTCCAGATATTCAATCTGAAACAGTTCAAGCAATACCTGAGCCAGTAGAAAAAGTACCAATTCCGGTAGTAAACACTGCATCAGAAGTCCAAGTTGCGGATTTACCACAGATTCCAGAAGACCCTCCAGTGACAGATGTCGGAGAAGAGGGTTCAGAAATGATTTCTCCAACTACTGTAGAGAGAATTTGGCCTTGGAATGCTGCTGAACCCTGGGATGCCCGCCAAATCCATCGCGAAGTTGTTTCTGCATTGGAGTTGGCAAAAAGTGGGCACCTTGAAGAAGCAAAATCCACAATCGACGTATTAGGGCCTCACTTAACCGATGAAAACATCGATCTTATCTATCACATTGGAATGGTATTGAAACAAATTGATCGTATTGACGAAGTAAAGTCAATGTTAGAAAGAGCGAAAATTGCAATGCCAGAAAATGAGCATGTATCCTCAGCAATAACCCATCTTGTAATTTAAGGAGGAAGAATTCTGGAAACGCCGGAAATAAAAGTCGATGAGAAGGTCATTCTTCGGCCAATCAATCGTCGTATTTTGCCGGAGGTTATGGAGGCATATCTCGAGGATCCAGACGCAGCGAAAGCGGCATTACCTTGGCTGAAAGAAGGAGACCAAGCTCGTAGACAAATTGCTGATTTGATGATTGATTTAGAGATGCACAAAGAACAAGACACCATTCATTTTTGGGCAATTCATTCCCTCGATGATAATTCATTTGTTGGTTTGATCGGTCTAGGCGATGAGCTTCAATTAGCCGCTTCAGCATACAATCTGGGATATTGGGTCAAGAAAAACTGGAGACGTCAAGGCATAGCCCGTTCATGTGTTGATGCAATATTCTCTTGGCAGAGTAATAGAACCGAACAATCTCTGATTGAGATTACTGTTCATCCGCACAATGAAGCAGGGCTTTCTGCTTGTAAATCGATTTGTGAAAAATGGAAAGGACTAGCAATTGAGGGATTCGTTCCTATTGAAATTGGAAATAGAACAATCCCACATGTTTTACATCTAGTGCAATTAAATCGTGGTGATTAGATGAGACCGGTCTGGTTGACCGTTGATTCAGACGACATTCGTCACACACCTTCTTCGCAAGGTCATCCAACAAGATCGAAGGGAGCACCTCACGAAGGAACATCAAATGAAATGAAAAATGCTATGAAAGCATTCAGAAAATGGTTGGATAGGACTCAAGTTACACTTACCATATTTGTTATTGCAGATCAGTTAGATGATCCTATCTTCAATCAATGGTTGAGTGATTTGCTGAAAAATCATCCACAGGTTACCATTGGTTGCCATGGATTAACTCATCGCTGTTGGTCCGCATTCCCTGAAGATGTAGACGGATTTTTGGCAGCCATTGTCGAAGCAGATATCAAACTGCATAAATTTGCAGGAGATGCGTGGAGGCCATGGTTTAGAGCTCCAGCCGGATATATCGCGCCTTGGATGGCGCCTGTTATTGCCAAGGCAGGCTTTGAATTAGATAGCAGTGTAAATCCCTCGTGGCTCGTCCGTAAAAAAGCAGGGCCGTGGAAAGATTGGAATGCAGTAGAGAATGCATTGAAGGATTCAGGATTGATTAGCCGACCATGGTTAACAAAATTCGGACTTCCTACTTGTGGACCTGCTCTATCTATTCCGTTTTTGAGATGGAATGCAAAGCGTGCTTGGTCTCGTTTAGGGCCGTTTGTTTTACCCGATGAGGCTGAAGAAACAGTATATTGGCATATTCTTGATCACGGGAAAAAAAATGGTCAATGGAGACCTCCACTCATAACCTAACAAGTATACGCCAAGTTCCTCCACCGTTTAGGTAATCAGCGGTTCCCGAACCTTTGACCTCCCAACCATCCGGTACATCATCAATTTCAGGTGACAAAACAATCCAATCTATATGACTAAGTTCGCCATCTAAATCGCCGATCCAAGAGGATTGATCACTTCTCCAATGACCTGTGATATTGTTTTCTTCAGCATTGAGCGGTTCATGAAATGTATACAACCAATGCATTCCGAGTGTTGCATCGGAGACAAATAAGAAATGTTCTCCTTCTTCTAATTCCATCGAATCTGCAGCATCATCAGTCCACATCGTTTGACCATGAAAACCTGCTAGAAGAGAGAATGGCATAATCAGCAATATCCCGATGAATAATTTCTTATTTTTCCAATCTATTTCTCCATTTACTCTATTTATCAAGATCCAGAGTGGTATTGCAAGAAGGGTGATGTATCTTCCATTATTTCCCATAGTAAGCATATGCCATGGCCACTCAGAATCCCACAGAACCGATTCATATGTCCATAATACTGCAACATATGCAGTGATTAATCCGGCAATTCCTCCAACAATCAGTGAAAGTTCACAAGTTAAATCATCTTTCACATCTCCCATTTTTCTCCATGTAGAACTGACATAAGGCCACAATATCATTCCAAATATTGCATATATTATTATCAAATCAAACATTGCAAATGGTAAGGAATAAAGGAATCTAATCGGTTCATCTACAATAATTTTTGAGGTACCATAGCCTACAACACCGAGACCAATAATAGTAATCATTCCTAATGAAAAACTTCCAACCAAAATGTATCTTGGATTGAGTTCTAATTTCGGAATGTATATGCTAATTATAGTGGCTATGGCAATTCCAATTACAAACAACTCGAGCCATGAATCGAAATTCAATTTGAACATTATTGCACCAATCATTACAGCGTATGCTACTAGTTTTGAACTGAGTGCAACATTTGAATTTTCAGAACGAGTGTACGCATTATTTAGCAGTAAGACTCCAGCGCCAAAAATTGATAGAATCATTAACTCATCATACGATTTCCCTGAAGAAAAAATTAGTGTAGGGTGAAGTAATATTATTCCAATTATTGGTATGTTGTTGTTATGGCGAGAGAGTAAAAGAAAGACTAGAATCAACAAAATTAGACTCACAATTGGTGGCAGGATCGCAGGAGGGGAATCGATTACAGTGGCCTGTTCAGGGTCGGATGCGTTTGGATCGCTTTGTCGTGTATCCCCCCAATCCAAGACATAGCCATCGTCAGTTTCAACATAAGCCGACTTAACATGAACATCAAGTCCCAAATCTGAGTTGTGAATTGCGAATAAGTTTAGCAGAACAGCGACCACTAATAACCCAATCCAGAAGCGGTCATTGTTTTCTTCAAACCACTTCATATTCAACTCTCAGAACAGGGGGGTTCAACTCTTTTGCCCACATCGTATGTACATGGCGGGCGTTTTGACAGGTGTCAGAGTTCTTGATTTGTCGCGAATACTAGCTGGGCCATATTGTACTCAAATGCTGGCAGATTTGGGTGCTGAGGTCACCAAAGTAGAGGCTCCTTGGGGTGATGATACCAGGGGCTGGGGGCCGCCATTCTTGGAAGACGGAACCGCAGCATACCACTTGTCCTGTAATCGCGGAAAGCAAATTGTGTTCCACAATTTGAAAGAAGACAAAGCAGAAATCCAGAAGTTAATTTCTCAATCTGATATTGTGGTTGAGAATTTTAGACCTGGGCAATTGGAGAGACTGATTGGACCAATTCCCAAAGATGTGATACTCTGTTCAATTACGGGGTTCGGTCAAACAGGACCACGTTCTCAAGAACCTGGATACGATTTAGCATTACAAGCCATGAGTGGAATAATGAGTATTACCGGCGAGAAAGGAGGGGGCCCTGTAAAGGTGGGAGTCGCTTGGATTGATATTATCACAGGATTATATGCAGGGAATGCGATATTGGCATCTTTATTTCATAGAGAAAAGACAGGAGTTTGCAATCATTTAGACATTTCATTGTGGGATTGCGCCATTGCATCTCTTGCGAATCAAGGGCAAAATCAGATCGTTAGCGGAGATGACCCTGGCCTTCTCGGCTCGGGACATCCAAACCTAGTTCCTTACCAGGCATTCGAGGCAAGTGATGGTTGGGTAGTGATAGCCGTTGGTTCAGATTCTCAGTTTGCGAAATTATCGGAATTATTAGAATTCCAAAACTCATGGCCAACGAATCAAAACCGTGTTGATTCGAGGCAAGAGGTTGTAGATTTAGTTCAATCTAAGGTAAGCGAGATGAACAGATCTCAGGTATGCGAGTTGCTGCAAGGAATACCCACGTCTCCTATCAATAAGATAAGTGAAGCGTTGTCAGATATTCAGAGCATAGCGCGCAATGTGATAGGTGATTGGCAAGGACATTCAGTACTTGCTAGCCCATTACGGTTCATATCAGAACGAGAATAGTGATGTTTGACCACCAGTTCTGACTAGGCCAGCATCTTCTAACAGATCCATTGCATTGTCAAAACGCTTCAGTGAAAATTGCCTATCTTCGACTAGGAATTTTTTGAGGCCTTCAACGTCGACATCCCCTTGTTTGAGAAAATCATCATCAACCTCAACAACCGGGTGATTGCGGAAAACTTCTCTGATTTCATCAAGGCGATCAGGAATATCTTTTCCTTTGGCCTCACAAACCGCTTCTATTGTAGAATACTCTTTGATTAATTTGAGTCCAGTCTTTGGACCAATTCCTTTAATCCCTGGGTGGAAATCGGTGCCAATCATTATCGCTAAGTCGATTAATTGGTCCCGAGTCAATTCATTTTCAGTTAATAATTGAGATAATTCTATTCGTTGAGCACGTATTACCCGTCCCATTCTCTTGCTTCCATCTGAAGTTAAATTGCGAATAACTACTGGAGCTCCATACAATAATGCGTCCCAGTCTTGAGTAGCTACTGCATCTAGTTGGCCATTTGCAGCCATTACTGCAGCTTGAGCTTCACCTTCTGCTTTTGCTCTAAAGGCCGGGATCCCCATCAGGGTCAACATCTCGATAGATTCCTCGACCATTTCAGGAGTGTATTTTACACAACGCTGCGCCATTTTTTGCGCAGTTGCGAAATCACCAACTTCCAAAGCTGCCTTCCAATCAGCTTCTGCTTGTTCTCTCTTAGCCCTTCTAGCGTCCATTTCGTCTTTCTTCAAATCCGGATGACTGCCATCAAAAATGAATACCGGCTTGACACCTTTTGCTAACATCATAGATGCCCTTGAAAGAAAACCCATTAGGTGAGCGACAACTTTTCCATTATCGGATTTTAGAGGCCCCCCATCTCCTGTAGGGGACCGGTCTCTAATTGTGGTTAGAAATTGGAATGCCAGAAGGAAACTGTCGATACCTACCCGCTTTCCTCGCATAGCTTCAACTGTGGTGTCCTCGGCGTTTGCAAGGTCACGAAGATTGCAGCCCATGTAAGGGGCTGACATAGGATACACTTGAGCCTCACGGCTCGATTTTAGGAAAGCGGGCAATGCAGGATTCGAACCCACGTCTTCGGCTCCGAAGGCCGAAAGGATATCCAGACTACCCTAATTGCCCCAACCTGCCGAAAAGCCTCCCCTTCTTGAATCACACCCTCGCGCTTATGAAGTGCTTAGAGTGGGTGGACTGTTTATGAGCGGCGCATCTCCCTGCGTAAGTAAGGGTTGTAGCATGTGTTGTCGTGAGACAGTAATGCCAATTACTGCAGTAGAGGCTAGTCGTTTAACAAGAAGAACCGGTATGGCCGAAGACCAATTCTGTAGTAAAGATGAGAACGGAATTCGAAGACTACTGAATAATCAAGATACTAGGGCATGCGTTTTTTTGGCTACAAGTTCAGATCTTCCATCAGCACCGGGAATTTGTTCTGTATACGATAGTAGACCTCTTGGTTGCAAAACCTACCCTGTAATACTCAATGAAGAGGACTTGGCAATCTTAGACGATTTATGTCCGTATACAGAATCCTTCGATGAACCAGGAGAGGATGACGCGCACATTTTGCTCAACCTTGAGGAGAAATTGAAGCGATAATCAACACTCTTCCAAGCGACTTGTGAACTGGAATACCAAATGTTTGCTCGATTGTAAAGCCAGGTAAATCAAACTCAAAATCGATAGATTCATCGAGATTATCATTCCCTGCCTCGCAAGGTAAAATCACCACCAAACTACACTCATCAGTTTGACGAGAAATATTTTGCAACATGTCCTCTAAGAGTTTCTCATCGCCTATTGAATTTCGACCATATGGGGGGTCAACAACTATTGCTGCGATATTATTTGGCAATTGAAATCGAGTTGCATCCTCTCTTTTTACCTCAGCAGAAACTCCGGCCCATTGCAAATTTTCTTTGGTCCCGTCTACCATTACCGGATCGAAATCAATCCCGAGAGTCTTTCTCCCTGTAATCGCTGATTCGATTAAAATGCCACCAGTTCCACACATCGGGTCAACAACATAACCTCCACTAATGCCTGCAGCGATGTTTACTGCAGCTCTTGCTAATCTAGGTTCAAGACTAACTGGACGGAAAAATGGGCGCTTATTTGCGCGCATGGCTGACCAACCATGCTTTCCTGGACCGGCTCCAATCATCCAACCCCAGGCAACATATTCAGCTGATGCATCCAAAACAACTCCAAATCTATGCTTTGGATTCTTGAGATTGAATGTAGATCCTTTATCATGGAACATACCGCCCACTTGCATCTCAATATCTTTGGTCGAAACAGGTAATTTACCTTCATGCCTCCAACATTCGACAGCCATTTCATCCATCTGCTTGTAATCGATTAACTGTAATAGATCCTCAATAGAGGTCCATTTTGTAATGCCGCCTTCTATTAATACACACTCACAACCAGACATTAGGCTAGACCTGGTCCAATCGCTTGAACCATTGGTTGTTATCAATCTGCGAGCTTCTGTACGTTCTAAATCACATTCAGGAAACATTGCCTTTGCTTCTGCTCTAGATAGTGCGGGGTGCCACCCGCGTAATGCAATAACCGTAGTATTACCGTTGGATTGCAATATATCACCTCGAGTATATTGTTACAGATTCACTACCCCAATTTGTTTGAGTCTTGTTACTAAACCTAGATGACAAATCAAAATCGGCAATTACTGGGATAGAATGCTGAACATCAGATTCGACCAGGATGAATTCATCAACCAAATTCTGTTGCAAGAAGTGATTGATTGTAGTAGGGCCACCTTCAACCAGCAATCTCTGAATCTCCAAGTCACCTAACATGTCAAGCATCGCATCTAGGCCTCTAAAATCATCACTAAGATGCCGGGTGCCAAATCCGTCATTCAGAATTTTCGAATCTGCAGGGATTCGATTATTAGGATCGATGACAACCCGTAACGGTTGTCTATCTGTTTCGACAAGACGAACAGTAAGAGATGGGTCATCACGAATTACCGTATTAGAGCCGACAAGAATTGCCCCACAATCCTTGCGTAATTCGTGAACTTTGATCAAACAATCTTCGCTAGTAAATCTGCCTGCCTCTTCAGACAAGTCATCGACAGAACCATTCGCATCGGTAGCTATTTTGACAGTAACAAATGGCCTGCGATATTTACACCAATGCAGAAACTCTCTCATCTGAATGGCAGCCTCAGCTTCAAGAAGCCCGTTTTCAACCTTAATTCCGGCCTCTTTCAAAACTGAAATCCCATCGCCTCGCACCAGAGGGTTTGGGTCTTTGTGAGCAACAATGACTTCACTTATTCCTGCCCATAATAGTGCTTCAGTGCACGGAGGAGTGCGTCCGAAGTGATTACATGGCTCTAAGGTGATATATGCAATTGCTCCATTTGTATTGTGCCCTTTTTCTTCTGCATCATGTATGGCCATCTGTTCAGCATGTAACCCGCCTAAGTGGTCATGCCACCCTTCGGCAATAACCACTCCGTCTTTGACTAAAACACATCCAACCAAAGGATTTGGTCGCACACGCCCCCTGCCTTTTTCAGCAACTTCTAGAGCGCGACGCATGTGCTCACACTGCTCCGCGCTCCAAGTCATGTTGCTTGCTGATTAGGCATCAGACATGAGACCATCGCTTGTTTCAACAAAGGTTTGAGTGCTTCAACTTGTTCTAGTACAACTATGGGACCACTACACTGCATCGTTAATCCGGCCAGCAGAGACCATACTTGTGGCAAAAAGTGGCCTAAAGTAGCGTCGAAATTAGAAGAGCGCGGATTCCAAGTAATTACGCACATGACAACACGTGTAGGTCATGCTGGGGAAATAGCATGGAAATTAAGGAATGAGAAAGTGGATGGAATGGTAGTAGCAGTTGGAGGAGATGGTACGGTTCATGAGGTTGCTAGTGCACTTAGAGGCGGCGACTTAGTCATGGGGATTCTGCCATTTGGCTCAGGAAATGATTACGCAATTACTCAAGGAATATCTCGCAAAAATATCGATTCAGCTATCGATGTATTAGTGAATGGAAAAGATCGTAAATGTGCAGCATGGAGACTGGAAGGTTTCCCAGCATCTCAAGCAGGTGATTACCCCTCTCCCAAACCAAATGTCTGGGATGGCCCAGCATCACAGGAGGGACGGGTTGTAAGATGGGTTTTCTTAGAATCGGATGCTGGAATTACAAGTGCAATTTCTAGAGCTAAACTACACCGGGCCAAATGGATAAAGGGTAGCAAAAAATACACCTATCTTGGTGTTACTACGATTCCTTTCTGGAAGCGAAGAAAGGTTTGGCTAAAACTAGATGATAATGATGGTGAGATACTTGATTTCACCATGTTTGCTGCTACAACAGGAGAAACCTTTGGCGGAGGATACCAAGTATGCCCCGGAGTATCACCTGTAGACAAAAATGGAAGTATTGTTTATGCTCCAAGGCTTTCGAGAATTGCAATGCTCTCATTGATGGGTCCAATGAAGAAAGGAAAACATATTGGAAAATGGGGGATTACACAACAAAAAGCGAACAGAATTGAAATTAAACCAGTAAATTCTGATGGAAGCATTAGCGAAGTACCGCTGAAAAATTCCACTTGGGTTCAAGCGGATGGTGAGCCAGTAATCGTGAGCCCTGCCACTCTGGAATGGCACACTGAGCAATTACTTGTTAGAGGCTCTTCAGATGTTGCCTGGGCCTCAGAATGAGAAGTCACTAAACTCTTCATCATCAGAAACAGATGCACGTCGCTCTTGCACTTCAGGCTCAGGTTCAGGCGCAGACTTCGCCGCACGCTTCTTGACCGCTCGTCTCTTTACTGGCTTGTTAACAGGTTTTTCAGAACTTGGCTTCGAAGAAATTCTTGAACTCGACATCGATGCTGAGAAGTGACCTCTCTTTTCAGGTTCAGGTCGACTAGAGGTTACATTTGATGACGGCATAGGCGTATTATCGATTTTCACCGGTGCAGAAGTTACCACTGGTTGAGACTGTATTTGTTTAGCTTCATTAGTGACGACAACAGAGCCCCCGCCTCCAAATTTAGACGGGCCTTCATCATCATTACCTGATGCCGATAGCACACTATCAAGGTTGAAGCCCGAAATTTCAACTTCTTCTCGCTTTTCCTTTTTCGGTGGTGGCGTACTAGCCCTTTGTTTAGCAGCACGATCAGATGCACTTTCAAGACCGGCCTTTTTCGATGATTTCACATCCTTTTTCATTTGTATAGCTTTAGCAAAACCTTCTCTTCCAAGCAAAGCTTCAGCGGTTGCTCTTGCCCCTTGTCGAATTACCATTGTTGATACCATGAATAGACCAATACCTCCGCCTACTCCAACAATCAAGAAGAATAGGATGAACGTCCATCCTCCGAATAAATCGGTATCTCCTAATGAATACTCATCATCGTCTTCCCCGTCCATGCTGACGACACCTTCTCCGGTTTTGATTTTGGTAACAATCATCCCGTGGCCTTGCTCTTCTAATTCGCAATCTGGGCCTGGACCTATTGTGCCAGCCTGATCTACAGGGACCATATATCCTGATATTTTGATTGGCTGATGCCAATGCTCGAGAACATTCAGCCCATCAGCTATATTTTCTGAACCAGGGATAACTCCGATAACTTCCCAATCTTCTGAATTTTCATCGACCTTACTTAATCCCCCATCTTCTACAGGATCCAGTGGAGATGTCCATTCCTTGATTTTGACTCGTTCCGCACTGCCTTCTTCTACGCCCTCAGCTTGACTCCAACTCATCTTATGGATAATTACGGACGCACCCATGGCCGAATCAATATCTCCTTCTTCGATATCTGGATGAGAATCATAAATCTGTGATGAAATAATCATTCCAGTGATAGTAAACTCCTTTGCATCGCATTGTAAGGTTACAGTTTTGTCAAATCCATTTCCTAACTGTGATTTAATTGTAGCAGTTTTATCTTCGTCATCGATTTCGACATGTACTTCCCCATCACCTGTACCCCATTCAGGAGTCGAGGAGTAAATACATCCTGCCATGAACATAAGAAGAACCAGCGGCAACGCCAGCCGTGCATATGTGCGGGACATGAACCACCTACGGTGGCTTGAGTTGTTGAACCCTTTCATCTCAGAGATACAATAGGTAATGATAGTTAAGCGCGGAGAGAGAGATTCGAACTCCCGTGTCCGAGGGACAGTGGATTTCAAGTCCACCGCAATACCAGGCTATGCGATCTCCGCTTGTTTTGCCGGTGGGGCCTTTCTTTCAATAATCTATCTTAGACTACTCTTCCCTACTGTTAGCGATAATCGCTAGACCAAGTCCTGTTGCCACAGTTACAAAGGTGAAACCCGGTAATCCGGAATCGTCATCATCACTGCTAGGATTACTCACACTATTTGCGGCCCTTTCAACATCTTCAACGAAATCATCAACATTCCAATCATATCCTAAGAATACTACTATTGGTTTCCAATCTTCATCGAGAATGAATGTTTGTGTCGAATGAGATGTTGATGTTGTTGTTTGATTGTCATTATGGCTCTCTTCCATCTCAGGATTAGGGAGGCTTGAAGCATCTTCTCCATTAGCAACCCATGCATAGTGATTGTAATCATCTACAAGATAGCTTTCAAAGCTGCTATCGGATGTTGACATCCAATGGCTATATTCTCCCATTTCATGCCAAATGTATAGATTGTAATCACCATCATTACCATCAATGGATATTGCCGAATCTCCTTCCATGACGTAATTTGAATCACTTTGATCTAGAGTGTAAATCGAATGCTCCATCGCATTTACCATCTCTATTCTGGTATAATTACCAGTATACATTGCAGTATCTCCTCCTGGATATACAACTCCTAATTTGTGAGTCATAACTTCAAATTCAGGTACAGGAATCAATGAATCAGATGTACTATTTGGTGCCCAAGCAATATGGGTTTGATTGTATAGATTATCCATCCCATACTGGCTTTCTTCCCAAGAATTACTTGTAAAATTCCAGTAATGGAGTTGCCACCACCATGAGTAATCACTAGGGGCACTTAAATTATCGATCGAGGACATGTAGTGGCCAAATGATGAAGAGGGTGCATCGAATGAATCCAATGCAGCTAGGGTCAAATGCCAAGCAGATATCTCACTTAACACTGAAGAATCATTTTGCCCATCAGATTGAACTATGACGAATGTATCATTTTCCATATCTGGAATTGGAATCAATGTATCATCGGTTGTATTTGGGGCAAGCGCAAGTTGGCCAACATCGACAGAATCAATTCCAACATTACTCTCTTCCCATGCATTAGTAGACATATTCCATACATGTAATTCCCACCACCATGAATAATCACTTGGAGAATCATCACCATTTACTCCAGTAATGTAATGACCCCATTGACTTTCACTGGCGTTAATCGTCCAATTGTTTTGGTATTCTGCAGCAGTCAGCTGGTCCCATCCGTTTGGCTCAACGAAAAACAAGTCAGCGTTTTCACTAGAATCAACTACAGTAACCGTTGAATAGTCTTCAGGAACGATTTTTGGAGTCTCCACGTCATGATTATGGTCATCTGTTTCAATAACTTCAGTTTCTACAGCGATTTGAAAATCTGACCATACCTCTTCTAAATCAGATATATCTCCTGTTAAGTGAGGCCAATCAACATCAAATTCATCGGTATACTCTTTCAGAACTTCAGGCGTATCTGTTGCAGGGTCTACTGTGATTGAGATGAATTGATAATCGACATCATCTAATTTTGATTCAGCAGCTACCAGATTGCTGGTAATTACAGGGCATACGTCAACACAAGTAGTGAATATGAAAGCAACTACATTGACATCAGCACTTCCAGTATGTAGTGCGTAATTATTTCCATCTTGATCAATTAATACACTATTTTGAACAGATTCTCTATCCAGATTATATCCATTCCAGTGAACTCCATCGCCACCAGCGGTAGTTGCAGGAATTGTTGAAACACAGAGCAAAGTCACAATGAGTGCAGCAAAAAAGCGCATGGTTCCCCGTTTAGGGACTCATTAATCAATACTTTTGATAGATATTCATAATGAATACTCATTCGGTAACATATGAGTAGTCATAATTTGGTGTACACCAAGATGGCAATGCATCAATTCCATCCGGGTTGGATAAACCGATACCCCATAGCATCAATGCAGCGAAAAGAACAGGGAAAAGTGCCGTTCTTGTGTAAATGAATGGATCTCCTTTCAAGTGCATGAAGAATGCAGCTATTCCGTAACCCTTGATGATTCCAACAACGATGAGAATGCCCCAAACAGCATCTCTAGTAATTTCGATATCGGTTCCTGGCACGGTTTCAAAGAATACCGCTGCGATTTCGAATAATGTAAAGAACATCAGAACTAGGAAATTTACGTAGTAAACATCCTTTCCAATCATATCTGCCATTTTCTGGAATAATCCTGCAATTGGTCCTGTATACTTGTCTTCGCCCATGTTATCGCCTCAGTATAGATAGAATGCTGGGAAGATGGCAACCCACGCCAAATCCACAAAGTGCCAATACAATCCAAAGTACTCGATTCCTTGGCCATTTTCTTCATCATAGCCAACAGTATCGGCTTTGAAAACCATGAATAACATTACTAGCAATCCTATGAATACGTGCAATCCGTGTGCTCCGGTTGCTACATAGAATATCGAACCTGCCTGACTATCGATTGTGAAACCTTCAGCGATTAAGTGGCTCCATTCAATCAATTTCAAAACTATGAACAGTGAACCCAATGCTAACGTAATCAGTAGATAATTGCGTACGGTTTGTTTTCTTGTTGGGAATAAGCGTGCCATCAATTTATTCTTTGATGGTTCCCAATTGACATTCTTTGCAGCCTTCAATGCCAGAACAATGGTGTATGAAGAGATAATCAATGCGAATGTGTTTATTCCACCAGGAAGCAAAGTCCAGAAGTCTCCAGTACCTGTTGCTCCACCAGGGCGCAAGTAATCAGAAGCTGTGTATGTGTCTACAACATCACACTTTCCAGCGTTTACAGCCCACTGTGTACACCATTCGGTTCTCATTCTGAGGTAAGATGAGAAGAATGATGCGAAAACCATAGTTTCAGAGATTAGGAAAATCCACATTCCAGCCTTACGAATATCTTGTCCCTTGAATGGGTGTGATGTAGCAATTTGCTCTTTGTGGCCCTTTAGATCTTCATTCCACCAATTACCGATTCCAATAATCAGGATTACTGAACCTATTGCCGACAGCATGAATCCTGACATATCTGCAGTATAGTCAAGTCCAAGCCACGCTTTACACGTGGTGACGAAACCAGGGAAGCCCATCATGAATAGAAGGAGACCGCCGGCCATCAAAATTGGAGATGCCGAACCGTGATGTTCTTCGTGATCATCACCATGATGGTGTTCTTCTTCAGGTTGAATACTATTGTAGAACCCTGCGATGCCGTAGAATGCAGCATAAACAATGAACATAACCATGATAGTTTTTCCAGCTGTACTCCAAGTTAGATAAGATAAATGTGCATCGACATCAGCATCTACAGCAGCTTCCCACTTATCGTAAGCAGCATCTTTGTCTTCAGATGAAGCGTTAGTTACCGAAATTGCATCTAGTTCCGCTTTTGCTTCTTCGACATCATGGTGAGCTTCTTCCCACTCGTGATGCTTTACTGAACCGACACCTTCCGCTAATACTGCGTAAGCGGTAATTCCAGCGAAAATCAGTCCTACAGAGATAAGGACAGTCTTCATCCATATCTCATTCTTGACATCGTGTAGACTTCCGCTCATACTTTCGCCTCCTTATTCCATAGATTACTAATCGCCCGGAATGGTGAACGCAATATTGATTCTAACTTAGTTTCATGATGCTCTGCACCTTCGTTTGCATCCAATTGAGTAGGCTCTACATCGAAAGAAGGTGTTGGAGGAGGAGAGGTTACTGCCCATTCTAGAGACCAGCCACCCCATGGATCCTTTCCGACCTTTTCGCCCTTCTTTACTGAGCGAACAATATTCCAAACCAGAATTAATTGAGATAGTCCGAATATAATTGCGAATGTAGAAATTGCCATGTTTAATTCAGCGAATCCAGAATCTACAGCATATGTGTGTGTTCTTCTAGGCATTCCCATGATTCCTACGGCGTGCATTGGCCAGAATGCAGCATTGTATGAACAGAATGCTATAATGAAGTGCCAGAGACCTAGCTTTTCATCCATTTTACGACCAGTAACCTTCGGGAACCAGTAGTAAATTCCTGAGAATAATGCGAAGATAATACCTCCGATGAACACATAGTGGAAGTGTGCAACAACGAAGTATCCGTCATGGAATTGCGTATCTAGTCCTGCAACAGGGAAGAACATTCCAGATAATCCACCAAGTGTGAATGTAATCAGGAATCCAAGCGACCAAAGTGTGTGCGTTTTGAATACCAGACTTCCTCCCCACAGAGTAGCTAGCCAATTGAAAATCTTCACACCAGTCGGGATCGCTACCGCCATAGTTGTAATCATGAAAGCAGCACGCCAGCCAGGACTCATTCCACTAGTTAGCATGTGGTGTCCCCATACAATGAATCCTACTACTCCGATTCCAACCATTGCATAAACCATTGATCTGTATCCGAAGATAGAACGCCTTGCACTTGTTGCAAGAACTTCGGAAACAATTCCGAATGCAGGTACTACGACAACATATACCTCCGGATGTCCGAAGAACCAGAATAGGTGCTGGAACAGTAGAGGATCTCCACCCGCTGTGAAGAAAGTAGTACCTATAGTCGAATCAAACAATAAGAAGAATACGCCGATAACGAAAGCAGGCAGGCTCACGTAGAGCATGAAAACGCTGATTAGAACCGACCAGGTGAATAATGGCATTCTCATCCATCCTACGCCCTTTGCACGCATGGTGAAGGTAGTGGTTACGAAGTTGACACCTGATAGTGTCGAAGAAGCACCAAGTAATGCAATACCGGAAATGAAGGCTATCGTTCCAGGGTTTGGCCCACCAGCTTGCCCTGTTAGGCTTGAATATGGAGGATACATAACCCATGTGATGTCAGCAGCCTCTCCACTCCAAACTCCAGTGAAAATCAATGGAGCAGCAGCCACAATTAGCCAGAAACCTAGAGCGTTAATTCTAGGGAATGCCAGATCTTTAGCACCAATCTGTAGTGGCAAGATGTAGTTCATGAAACCAGCAATCATTGGCATAGCAGCCAAGAAAATCATAGTGGTTCCGTGGAGGGTGAAGAATGAGTTGTACTCTGCTTGAGTAAGGAAATCGTTCTCTGGTAGCGCCAACTGTATACGGAATAATAGCGCCAGCAATCCTCCTACTAGGAAGAAGAAGAAACCATACAAGAAGTACAGAATGCCGACCTGCTTGTGGTCCGTAGTTGTTAACCAAGGTTTGAGGTAAGCCCAGAAACTACCAATTGAGAAAGTGTCAGGGTTGCGTGTGTAGAATACCCACATGCTGCCGATTAGAATCAATCCAAGAGCTAAACCGATAGCAGTCATTAGAATCGTTAATGCTGCAGCGCTTGGGGCTGCAGGATTAGCATTGATTCCCATGACCGAGATATCTTTACGATTCCAATCGTCATCGTTTGTTGCTGCACCATCTCCATTTACAGCATTGCCCCAGATAGTAAACTCAACGATTGCGGTATCATCTGCAGGAGCAGTCCACTTGAATTCCCAAGTTCTTCTATCGTTAAGTTCCAAAGTGTGTGTTAATCCACCATCGTCATCATTAGCGACATTTCTATCAATGTCTGGAACAGATTCCAGTTGCCCTCCTCCTGAGGTAACAATTCTAAATCCACCATTTTGGTCAGGGTTTGACGCTGGAACATCGTCATTTGAAATTGTTAGAGTAATCAGATATTCTTCAGAAGCGTTGAAGACATCTGGAAGGCCTTCTACAGTGATCACAGTATCTCCGGTCATTTCACCGTGACATGAACATCCATTGTCGCCAATACCGATTCCATTTTGTCTAGCTTCGAACGTTGTAGTCGATGCTAACGCAACTAGGAGTATTGCAAGAACTGCGATGGTCCTGCCCCTCATTCTCTCAACTCCTCATGTTCAAAGTAAACACCGAAGTCTTCGTCACAGGTCTTACCTTCGACTGCAACAACCTCGACTTGACCATACATCAATGAATGCTCTTTCCCACAATATTCTGCGCACCGGATAGGGAATGTGCCTGCTTCGTTAGGCTGGACATACATCCAAGTTCCACCTTCAAGCCCAGGAACTGCATCTTCTTTCATGCCCCATTCTTGGAGCCAGAATGCATGTTGAACACCTTGGTATGTACTGGTTGGGTCAAAGTTTGCCTCTCTCTCAGGATTCATACTATGGATGTTGAATAAAACGTTAGTATCACACGGGATAATCAAATCCCCGCTCATTTTGTGTTCTACTGGAATGTGCTGCCAGCGATGGACTATGTCTCCATCAGCATCTAAAATATCGACGCTCTGGAATATCAATTCATTGAATAAAACATCCATTGTAGTATTGTTTGCAAGATCTAATTTCGCAGTGCTAGCCCCGTATGTGACATCAGCAGTTACGGCACCAGGTCCTGGGTTGATCGTTAATCCAGATGTGATGTTCCATGTGACATCATGACCGGTGTCCATGTCTTCCCATGTAAGTTGGTCCTGGTAGTAAAAGTCCCAGTACCATTGCAGCCCATTTACCTCTACAGTAAATGAATCATCATCGTTTTGTAACTCTGCAACTTCTCCCCAAACAATGTTCATTGAACCGAAAGCGAGTATTGTAACCCATATGACCAAAATCGTTGGTCCAACGAACCAAGCCAATTCAAGATCAAAGTTGTGACGTTCTTTCGGGAATGTACCGACCTTGATCTCTTCTTTACCTGCTGGCTCTATGCCTTCTCTGTATCGCAGTACAGCGATTAAGAGCCATGCAAATGTGAACAGGCCGACAACTATTGACCAGAAAAGAAATTTATCATACAGAATATTGAACACTGTATACTCGTCCGGCCACAGCTCACGCGAATCGCCCATGCTCCGAGCGGTTAGACGGGTGTATTAAGCGATTGCGTATAGGTGTCGCCTCCCGTAGGGAGGTTTGTTGATGTGCTGCCTATGTTTCAGAGTTTTTGTGAGCCTAGCAGCTTGTGTTCAGACAACCCTTGATGGTGCCGTTTTGGTTGAGATTGAAGTTCAACCCGGATCTAGTCGCCAAGGAGTTGTTGGTTTCAACGATTGGCGGGGGCGAATTCAAGTTGCAGTCAAAGCCGAAGCGCAAAAAGGGAAGGCGAATCATGCTGTTTGTAATGTACTTTCAAAAATTTTCTCAACTCCAGTCTCTGTAGTTTCTGGGCATACTACAAGGCAGAAAAAAATCAGTATCAAAGGTCTAACATCTACTGAGATTATTCAGATTTTGGAGGGATTAATTGAATCGTGAACAGCGTTATGCATTGGCAAATAGAGCCTTGGAGTCTTGCATTGAAGAGAATGCAGAAGGCACGGTAATTTTAGTTGAGGGGAAAAGAGATGAAGCCGCTTTGAGATCATTGGGGTTTTCCGGGCCAATAGAGAAATTGAATCGTGGTTGGACAATAGACAGGGTAGTGGTTTACATCGTCGAAAAATATGGCTCATGCATTGTTCTGATGGATTGGGATAGGACAGGGGGGCGCTTACAAAGAAAATTGATGGATTCAATGACTAGTTTGGATATCAAACCTTCAGATGAATGCCGTAGAGCATTATCTAAAGCAATGAAGCCAGATACAATGTGTGTTGAAGATTTACCTTCATTCCTCGGGGAGTATCACGCCTGATTCTTTAACAGTATTCAACACTACATGAGTGTATGAACGAGTAATACCGTCGAGAGTGAAAACAGTCTTAGTCAAATTATCAAGATCCTCTCGGTCTTTAACGCGTGCAAGCACCATCGAATCCCAGTCTCCTGTTACATCGTACACACTAAAAACTCGAGAATCGGAAGAAATGTGTCTTTGAACATCCATAATTTTGCCTTTTTCAATGCACAGCCCCGCCATTACAGTCATGCTCCAACCTACAGATTCTGCACTAAGAATCGGAGAATAGCCCTGGATTGTTCCATCCTCTTCCAATTTCCTTAATCTGTTGGTAATGGTGCCTTGTGCAACGCCAACAATTTGAGCTAATTGCCTTTGAGATAAGCGAGCATCTTGGCAAAGAGCTTCGATTATAGCACGATCAGTCGAATCAAGAACCATGTTTGAGAACGAAAGGATGCCGTTATTCAATCATTCGTTTCAGGATCTGGCAAATTCAAATCCAGAATCCAATCTCCAAGCTGTTCAACCTTTACCGCCAATTGCAATGACAAAATCCCACTGCCACTGACTCTCAATGTCCCATTGTGAGTGGTATTGGCAGCAATATTTTGCTTCTTAATCCGGCCATTTGCTCTCCACCCCTCACCCATCTCTAGGTCTCCGATATCCACTGAAAAACCAGCAATTATTCGATATTCAATCACATCCTTTTCTGCCCAAGATCCTTCTAAACGTGGCAATCCCAATTCTCTCTTTCTTTCGGATGCGACAATAAAACCGATACAAATTATTAGAATTCCAAGGAAGATTGCAGGTGTTAAAGAAGCGCTTTTATCTACGGATTGCCAGTACGTGGGCAATTTAGCTCTTTGAATAGATAGAACTCTATTTTGTGAAGAATCATTTTCAAATCCTCCAATCATAACTAGTAGAATTTCGTAATCATCGGCATGACTAGCATCTCCTAAATCGATTCCAGCGCCATCCAAATGATCTCTCGAGATGGTTTCATTCCATTCGTTTACAGTATTGTTTTCGAAGTAGAAAGATGTTGGTTGAGTTGCCCAATCCCTCACTAAATTGTGTACAATTCTTCCTTTGGCGTCTACCGCTTCAGTTTCGATAATGAATACATGCATTTGAGTCGCACCATTTAGAGTATGAGGATTGGTCCAAGTTGCAGTAATATTGAGTAATTCAACTCTGGTTGATCCTATCAATTCAATATTCCAATCAATCTCTACTTCATTGACATTCACGCTAGGTTTTAGGTCTGAAATATGTTCAGGGTATCCATCGATAGCGGCTGCAGGAGTTTGATTGAATGCATGTGACATCATCCTTGCATTAGCATCTCCTTCAGGAAAACCGCCACCTTCTTCTTTAGCGCCAGTCCTCCAGTGTAATAGAGTAATTTCTCCATTCCTGTCCATTTCAACAAGGTCCTTTAGTTGCTCTTGGTCCTCGTCTCCGTGAAACCATTCCACTAGTATAGGAGCCTCCTCCTGATTTTCGTAATGACCTTCTGCGTATACTGTTAAATCAGAAAGTGCCGAAGCAAGAGGCAAGAATAGCAATGCGACAAAGATTGCGAAAACTCTCATTCTTCCTCCTCCTCTTCTATGTTTAACTTAAGTCGAAGAATATCTTGTTCTTTTTGGTCTATCATCAATGAAACTCTCGCAGCAATCCAAACCGGGAGCAGGAACTCACCACATCTCAGTATTGAAGAACCCTTTTCGACATCAGCAGGGAAGTCTTCGCAAAGTGGGGCTCGACCTTTTAACATTGAAATCATGGTTTCCTCATCAATTTCAATCAATCCCTTAGTAATGTGCGGTCGAAGTAATTCAAGCGCCTCTTGACGAGTTCTCCAAAACCCTTTGTTATCTGTGAACGCTGGTTGGCCGACATGAATTACGCGCAGTGGATGGAATGTTTCTCCTGGCCAAAAATCTCCTTTTTTGTTTACCACGGTTGGCTTGAACAGTCGGTCATAAGCGATTTTATTCGAAAGATTAACTCTTTTTCCACGTTGCCACCAAGTGAACATCTCCCTGTCAATGCCCCATTTGTCACATATTTTTGAAACAGTTTCAAGTGATGCAATTTCTGTAGAATGTTTATTTTTATTCTGACGTGGTAATTGTTCAGGCTCCCTGTTCAATTCACGTTTCAATATCATCGACCTAGCAACTCCCTCAGGAGTTCTCTCAGCCACATGCTCGAATAATGCAACAAAGAATCCACCTGTGTCATTATCGTGTTGATGAACTCTGATGGTTGAAGATAGGTCGGGGGCTTCAACCCCTCTTTGTTCTGGATTAAGCATTACTTCAGACAATCCAGGAAGTTTTGGCATCTGCCCTTGCCAATCTACAATATTTGAACTCTCATCAAGTATAGGCCAATTATCTATTCCGCGATGAACAATAAGTCCCGGAAACAACCTTTCCGAATCAATATTTACAAGCTTTAACCAAGGGCATTTTTGCAAGATTTCGCAAACGACAGCCTCATTTTCAATGGGATCTAGAGAACAGGTAGAGTAAACTATTTTTCCGCCAGGGCGTAGTAATTGGGCTGCACGGTAAGCGATATCGACTTGAAGTTTGAACAGACTTCTTCCAACCTTTGGTGTCCAAGAATTCCATAATTCTCTATTTTTTCTTGTTGTTGCTGACCCACTACAAGGGGCGTCTACTACTATTCCATCCACTCCAGGTTCAGGCATTCTTCCGATATGCCTTCCATCATGTTGCATGATTAACATGTTTTCAATGCCAAGTCTGCCCCTATTGGTGACTAACAAGTTCAATCTCCCCGAAGAAGGCTCGTTTGCAAGAACCAAACCATTTGGTACTGCTTCAGAAAGTTGCGTTGCTTTCGATCCAGGTGCAGCACAAGTGTCCATCACTAGAGTCCCATCTTCAGGTTCTAGCACAACAGGGGGCAGCATCGAAACCGCTTCCTGCCGAGTAATTCTTCCAGTTTCGTGCAATAGCATCAAAATCTTCTTTGAATATTGGTCTGGGTAATCTCCTTTAGAGAATGGCATAGTCCAAGATTCAATTGAATTTAGCCAAGAAATTCTCTTACCGCCAATTGATTCTAACATCTCTCTAGTCCATTCAATATCATGCCTTCCAGGTGTTACACGCATTGTAATTGGTAGTGGTGAGGATGCTATTGGTAACCAACGCTCAATATCTATGTCCAGAATTTTGGCTAAACCAGTTAATGGAGTCTCAACTAGCGCTTCGAGTAAATCCTCGTCGGCTGGTCGGACCATGGTTGCGGCTCAGGTATCTCACTCTTCTTGCTTGTGCAAGTCTAATGGCTCAGTTCTGCGTGGGGGTGTTATGGCAGAAACACTGACCACCCTTGCTTTTCTGTCCGCTTTGGCCATGCTGATCTCTCCGATTTTCGAGAAAGGTGAATGGTTGGCAAGCATTACTGCGGCTCTTTGTGGTCTAGCATTTTTCTCACTCCCTTTCGATTCCATTCAGCAATCAGGAGGATTAGTTTTGGTGATTGTATTGAGCATGTGTTGTTTGATACAATATCGAATCAAAAGTGGCGGCATTAGAAAATATCTCAATGGAATGAGTGGAGGAATTATCTTATTGCTACTATTGGCATTATATCCAGAGGAAGGAGTATATGAGTCTGTAAATGAATATACTACTTCATCCAATTTACAAGAGTTTGTCAAGGCTGTAATTATTGGTTTGTTACTCGCACAATTGTTAGTCAATTCTGTATCCTTTGATGGCAGAATGAGCTTATTGATGCTTGTTACCATTATCATATTGCAATTAGGAGCTCAGATATTCAATGGTGAGATTTTGTCAGTAATTATTTCATCAGCAATATTGATTGGGTTCATGCCATATTTTGAGCAAAAAATAAATCCTAAAATTGGTAGTGGCCAAGGCCGTTCTTTAGCACTGGGTGCATCGACTTTAATTGGCATAATATTCATCTTGGCATTGACTTATGTTTCAATATCTAATGTTGATAGAATCGGTAGTGATAATGGGGCAATTGCAGTATCGTTATGGTTGGTAGTTGCAGTTACTGGAATCGGTCTACTAGGGATGCTATTACCTCTGCTCGGTTTCGATTCACATCCCCGGCCAGAAGCTTGGGGGTGGCGTTTTGGAATAGCGCTTAGCCCAATGCTACTTACATTACAAACAGATTTGGCAAACCATGTATTGCTAGGAGTGTTAATCGCGATGATGGTTTCGGTTAGTTCTCCATTGGTGCTAGAAAAAAACTCCACAAAAGTCGGTTGAATATCGGGATGTCCCCCCAACTCTTATGAATGGATAAAACTCGAATGCGATTTGGAGAATTACGATTCTCCAAGGGATGGGGATCCTGATGGGAAGAGCATTTAGAGAAGGCGTAAGCCGAGAAAAGAAGGTTACAATGAGGCCCAAGAGACGATCTTGGAAACCTTTAGCAGATTTACAAGGACTTAGCGGTAGAACAAAATCTATTGGTTCGGATATGGGGCCATTAGTCGAAGTTCCTGCAATGGTACGTATAGAAAATGAGAAATGGGTATTCGAAAGAATCAGTCAGGAAACTCTCACACATCTCACTCACAGATTAATTGTTCATGAATCTGAAGGGCCCAGAACACTTGGGGCAACTTTAGATTTAGATACAGCAATGCAAGTAGCACAAGGAATGGCTAGAACTGAAGGCTCTGTTGTATTAATTGAACCACTAAGGTGATTCAAAACATATCCATAATCCAAGAGACAACTCCTTCGTTTACGAGGTAGATGAATCCAGAGAGTCCAATACATGCCAAATATATCTGCCTTGGAGTAATTTTCCAAGCGTCTTCAGATTCCTCATCGAAGTATCGAATTAGACCTGCAGCCTGTTGAATACCACTGCCGTCTTTCTTTGCCATGTAACCGCCGAGAATGATTTCCTTTATCAACGCGACGCGCGATAATTATTCCTCTTCTTCAGATAAATCAACGAATGGTATCTCGTTTTCGTCAATTTTCAGAGTAATTCCATCTGGCGCAACTTCGTCAACTTCGATATCTATCGAATCGGCTTCGATTCGGGCCAATGCTCGTAAAACAGCTGGAGCATTGTCATCAGCCAGCGCATTTCTAGCAATTTCAATATCTTCCGAATCTCCTTTTTCTAGAAGAGTGACTTCAATTAATTCATTCAAATCAGACTTGGCTCTCTTGATATGTTCTATCCATCGCTGGTCGTTTTCTTGACAATTACCAATTTTTGAATTGAATTTCCCTCTCCTGGAAAATTCCCATGGCTTATGAGGTAATGATGCTACTAAGTCAAAAATAATTCTTGATCTCTCTTCTAGAGGGCCTTCCAATGTGATCGTATTTGCATAGCATTTTGTGAATAATCCAAAACCCCAATAAGAATAACTTTCGACATTAAGAACCACGTCGCCTGAACGGCATTTGAAAGCCCATTTTTGCTCATCAAAACCTGGCTTTTCAACCATTGTAGGCGTTGAATGTCCTTGAATTACTTTTAGCAATGTCTTAGCAATATCTCCAAGATATACAGTCGAGATATTTGCTGGATGAGCTTTCGGCCTTAGATAACCCTCCATATCATATCCGTGTGTGGGACCAGCGTCACGAACTTGCGCATAAAGGATGGAAACCATTGGGTCCAACCCTTCTTGCATGTTTCTGGTCAGAACAGGCTTTGCCCTTCAATAATCCGCACAATTGAGACAAGGGTTATGACCGGCCGCCTCTTTGGATGATTCAGGTGAAGATATGGCCGCTAAGCCGAAGAAGGACCCACTCGCTAAACTATTGGCACTTCCTGGAGTTGGAAAAGCAACTGCAAAAAAATTGAATGACGCTGGAATTAAATCGCCTGCTGGAATAGTTAAGGCTGGCGAAAAAGGATTAGTTAAAGCAGGTCTTAGTGCCATGATTTCGAAAAAATTACTTTCTGTAGTTTCAAAAGAAAAACCTGCCAAAAAAGCTGCTACAAAGAAAGCACCTGCCAAGAAGTCAAAGGCAAAGAAAGCGGTTTCTAAAGCAAAAGATGCAGTCAAGAAAGCAGCTATTTCGAAAGCCACGGCTGCAAGCCGTAAAGTAGCCAAAGAGGCCATAAAATCTTCAATCGGCAGTAAAACTGTAAAATCTTCTAAATCAAACGATGGCCGAAAAGGTAAGACACTGAAGATTCCTGGTTCTGTCAAAGATATGCCTTGGTTCAATAAGAAGTAATCAAAATTCACCGTTATGTTGTAAGACCTTCATTGATGCAGACAATTCATGCCAAGGCGCAAGTACGGAAAGTTGCGCAAAACGGTCGAACTTCCTGCTAAATCGAATTGTTCTCGTTGCCGTAGCGGCAAACATTGCCCGATAGAGGGTCATGATGGATACTTGGTTGCCAGCAATCGAGAATGGACAGGGCCTTCTAAAATCAAAAAGCGCAAGAAAACACGTTCATGAATCGCACTCTTCAATTTGAACGGTTTGTGCTCTCTTGTAAATTTCTCTAAGTGTCTGATCGCTGATTTCAAGATAAACTCTCGTTGTTGCTATACTAGCATGGCCCAATAACCTTTGAATGCTGACTAGATCTGCTCCACGTTCCAATAATCCTGTGGCAAAATTATGCCTGAGTACATGCGGAGTGAGCCTCCCACGGGGGATTCCTGCCAAATCTGCTAGCTTATCCATCAATCTCTGGACCGTTCTAGATTGGAATACATTACCTGTTTTAGTGACAAGTAAATTATCTCCAGATGGATTCCTAGATTCTCTCAAAGGCAACCAAGCTAGTATACTTTCAACAGTTGATTGAGTAAATAGAACTAGACGATCTTTTCCTCCTTTTCCATCAATGACCATCGCAGAATTATCTTCTAAATCAATGTCTGAAATATTCAATTCACACAATTCACTCACTCTCAATCCAGTATCTAGAATCATAGTTACAATCAAATTGGCTACAGGATCTTCACTACATGCTGCAGCTTCTTTGACGAGTGATAATTCTCTACTTGTTAGAGTCCTTGGTAATTTCTTACCACTCTTTGGACGAATAAGATGCTCCGGCCACTTTTGCCCAAGCCAATTCATCAAATGATTAGCTGCTGCAAGCCTAGCCTTCACAGTAGAAGGAGACCTATCGACCATCGACTGAACCCATAGGTCCAACCTTCCATTGAAAGGCTCGACCCTTTCTAATAATTGTTCAATGTTCATTGAATCCCTTTCGAATTCAGAAATTATATCCTCGCCAGGTAATGGCGTTTCAATCAAATGTCTCAAACCAATCATGTAGGATTTTTGAGTATTTACTGACTTTCCTTCCGTTTTCAACTGAGTTGTATACGTACTTAACCAAGGCAGATGTCCTCTTTGAACAAGACGCGGCGGTAGCACTGGCCCCTCTGTGTACAGACGTTGCTGTACAGCCTTGCGATTTGCCTTGTATGGCTCTGTTCTCATTGGCGTCACCGCCTAACTCGCCGAAGCGAGCCGTGCATCCCGTGTCCCGAAGGACGGTAAATCATCAAAGGCTCCAAGATATGAAGCCTTCGCGCGATATCCCATATTTCATACCTGAAATCACAGACTGTTAATTTATTCAGAACAACATATGTCGTAATTTATTGATTTAATTAATAAAGTTAAAGGCTTTAAATGATAACTTAGCCCAATAGTCATGGACAAAGCGATAGCCATATGCTTGACTGCACTTTTACTTCTAGCTGGATGCTTAGATGCAGAAGATGCTGAAGACAAAATAGAAATTGTTGGATGTGGGGATGAAGACGCCCTTAATTACAACGAAGAAGCGACAGATATTCAGGATGATCTCTGCTCTTCAGAAGAAGAACTTGAAGAAGCAATTGTAGAATTCATCAATTTCATGGATGAAGGCCCAGATATCGAAACTCTTGACACTACTATTGGATTCTCGATGGAAGTTTCCGAGGTTTATGCGAATACTGATGAATGTGAAGAGTGGGAATATTGGAATCCTGATTTGGTTGATGAAAGCCAGCCATACAACGGTTGTCCTTCAGTTTCTGAAGAAGTTTGGTATTTCATGGAAACTGTGCTAGTTTCTCCAGACGGTCTTAAATCTAGTATTGAGGATAGATATGGTGACTCTTTCAGTACTGAAGAAGTAATCTACTATGGTAATCAAATTCAATATTCGATGACAGGAACTGATGATGAAGGCAATGAACAATCGATGGAACTACGCATGTCTCATTCAGGCACATTCGAATCTATTTACAACATGGGCAATGATGATGAAGACATGGATGATGATATGGGTGACGAAATGGTATGCCATGACATGAATACTCATACTAATGATTACTCAATAGATAACGAAGAAGATTGTGAAGATTCTGGTGGAATTTGGATTACTGACGATGGCCATGGCGATGAACATGGTGATGACCATGACGGCGACGATATGGATGAAGAAGAGGAT
Source organism: Candidatus Poseidoniales archaeon (assembly GCA_003602535.1). GTDB lineage: Archaea > Thermoplasmatota > Poseidoniia > Poseidoniales > Poseidoniaceae > MGIIa-K1. The sequence continues at coordinate 37,490 of QQSA01000078.1, read as the reverse complement.
GAAAACCCAGAATCAGATGACTACACTGGTATTTTCGATCCTGTATCAGCAACATTTTCTGGATTTGAAGTTACAGATAGCGGAATGACATTTAGTGGAATGCTAAATGTCGAAGACGCACCATTTGGCGCTATGAATGTGTACACAAACTCGGATATGGAAATAACAGGATTCGACCTTATGGATGTTGAGAATGAAGACAACTGGGTAAAATTCCAATTGCTTAACTCAGGTGACATTTCTATTGACGAAAGTATTGAGCAACATGCCCTTCCTTTCATGCTAATGGACATGAATGAGTTTGGAGATGACCATGATCACAGCCACGACGATGAAGGAATGGTATGTTACGACATCGAAACTCATACAATTGTAGATATCCATGAAGAAGATGATTGTTGGGATGCAGGATACATGTGGACCAGCATGGATGGAGGCGACGATGACGACGACGGCAACGATCCATATTGGACGTTTAATCGTGAAATGTCTGAATGTGATTCTGATGGCGACTTAATGTTAGACTGGTACGAATTAGATGATTGTGTATATTTGGATCTAACTAACGACGGATTGGCAGAAGGATACGACTCGGATAGCATCGATTATATGTTTAACAATAGCGACATTGATAGCGATGGTCTTTTGGATGTCGACGAGCTTTCTTACCTCAATTGTATGGTTGAAAATATGTGGTCTCCAGACAAATGCGACCATTCCTCCGACCACGACCACGATGATGGTCCAACATTCATCTGTGGAGATGGATCAGAAATTCCATTCCACTACGTAAATGATGGTGATGCTGATTGCGATGATGGAGCAGATGAGCAACAATATGACACAGATGGAAATGAAATCAATTGGTTCGATTGTATGGATGGAAGTGAAGTTTGGATTTCACAAGTGAATGACGGAACTGATGATTGTCCTGATGGTGAAGATGAAGCTCATGACGACCACGACGATCACTATTACGATGAACCAATTTACTATGATGGATGTACAGAAAGCACCGATCCTGAGGACAGTTATTACGAATGCTGGATGAATGATTGGGTTGATTCTGATGGTAACATAATGGAAAGCGATGGTTATGAAATGGATGAGTGTACTGATCTTGAACCGGGTTGGGAATGTATGCGTCACGATGGTCATGATGATGAAATGGTTTACCATTGTCTAGCTGTAGTTGATTTCAACGATGGAAACCATTCCAGCTTTGACAGTACAAACTTAGATGATTCAATGTGTGGACAAATGGTCACTGATATGGATTACACATTCACTGAAACCACTATGACTTTGCCAGAGCACTTACTTTACGAAGAATGCTGGGAAAATGAAGACAACGCAACTATGTGCGAAACTGGAGAGATTATTTTCAATTCAACCGGAGTATGGGATATATTCATGGATGATTACGAAAGTTGCCACGGAGATTTCAATAATGCTACTGAAATTTGTGTTGAATGGTTAGGAAATATGGTAGATGCTGATGGACATGCATTCCTTATTGATGATGGTGAATACGAAATCTTGATTCTTTATGAATACGATTCATCGACAATGAGTGGTTATCTTATCTTAATGGATTCACCTGAGCCAATGGATATCGATACGATGTTTGATATGATGGATTCTGATGAAAATGGTGAAGTCACCTTAACCGAATGGACTGAGATGTTTAACGAATCTGATGATGGAGAAGAAATTACCCAAGATGATATCGACCGCATGTCTGTATTATTTGACATGTATGACCAAGATGAGAGTGGAGGATTGAACATTACTGAATTCGCAGATATGATGTGGGAAATCGAAAGTGGAAACATGGAAGATTCTCCAGAAATCATGTTTGCTATGATTGATACTAATGATGACGACGAAGTCACCTTGTTAGAATGGACAGAGATGGCTAATAATTCAGACGACGAACCATTGACTGATGAAGACTACAATGCATTTGCAGCAATGTTTGCTATGCATGATGATGACGAAAACGGTGGATTGGATTTCGATGAATTCATGAATATGTTTGACGCAATGGATGATGATATGGAAGAAAACCTCGAGTTTATTTTCTTGATTATCGATGCAAATAACGATGGAGAAGTAACCTCTGAAGAATGGATATATTCTGCAAATCAAAACAATGAAGATGGCGAAACTATGTCCAGTGAAGAAGAAAACCATCTTTCAAACATGGTTGACATGTATGATGATGATGATAGCGGTGGACTGAACTTCGCTGAATTCGAAAATATGATGGATGCTATGGAAGATATGGATGAAGATGGTGGCGACATCACTGACTCTATGCAAGTCCTAGTAGTAGTTGGAATGGATGGAGGAATCGGAGGATCATTGAATGATTACAGCCTAACTCTTGCAAACTGTGACGACTTAGATGAAGATGAGAATCTGAATGACCTAGATTGCTCTGATGATATATGGTCGATGACACTATCCGATATTCAAGTGACTGAAGATGAAATGATGACTTCAGGATTATCAATCATGTACATGGATACTGATTCCAGTGATAGTTTAACAACTGGAGATGTCATAATGATTGATCATTCAACTCTAGATGTTGATGAAGATTGGAATACAGCACGTCTATATTCCGAAGAAGCAGATTCTTATTCAGATGAGAACCCAGCACTTCCAGGATTTACTGGAATTATTGCGACAATCGGCCTATTAGGTGCTGCTCTACTTCGTAGAGACTGAAATAAGATACTGAGTTGATTTCAATCACCCCTCCATCTGTGGAGGGGTGTATTGAGATGTTGTTGATATAGTGCATCTGCAAGCACATTTCATGAGCCAACGTGTCGAGCATATCGATTCGATTCGTGCGGTTGCAGTTCTATTGATGGTAATGGTTCATGCTGCTGCGAGTTGGGGCCCTAGTGCTAGTAGTCAATCATCAATTCTAGTGTATGTAGTATCTGGCCTTGGGGGACTCGCAGCTCCATTATTCGTTACTATCTTTGGGTGGGGTTGTTTTCATTCAACAGCGACATCGAAGCAACGGATAATCCGTGCAATGTTTTTGTTTACAGCACAAATCGCAATCAACCTTTCAGCACCGCATTTGTTCGAACCATTTACGCCCGGCGTCCTAACTTTGTTTGCGCTTCTAATTCTGACTCAACCATTTTGGGTGCAGTTATTTGAGAAGTACCAAGATAAACAAACAATTGTTGTATGGGTCTCGATATTGTTGATATTGACTTCAGTATACCTTTTAGGGAGTTATCAAGGTTCTAGTCAATGGGATGATAGGGTAGAGACCAGTACTGTTCTTGCATGGATTAGCCACTCGATTTTGACAGGAACATATCCGTTATTCCCTTGGATTATTTTCGCAATTTTTGGCTCATGGATCGCTTCTCAACAAGGAATTGAGCGAACATTACCTGTAACAAAAGGAAGTATCTTATCGATATCAAGTGGACTAATATTTTGTGTAATCACATTATTCTATTCGATTCAAAATGATTTGAAATGGGCTACTCCATCCGGAGATGCAACGCTTACTTTTTTCCCATCCAATGCCCCATTCATAATCGCTGCACTGACCGGAGTATCGATTCTGTGGATGCTCATTCAAATGATCGGTACTACCATTCTCAATCCACTAGGGCATTTTTCTCTAAGCGTTTACTTGCTCCACTTCATTCCAATCGGCTTATTCCATTCACTGAATGAAACTAATGATTGGAGTTTAACAACTTCAATGTTGGTTGTTTTGATTTACACTTTGATATGGGTCCCAGTCTCCCATCTATGGCAAAAGTACTGCCCAAGATTTAGTGCCGAGAATCTGCTAAGAAAAATATCCAAGAATTCTAAAGTATAAATTAATCTCTCAAATCAATCAATTCCTTAGGGACTCTGTATGTATACTTTGTATTATCGCCCTTGACAACTACTGAGAAGTTATCATGGTTGAAAGTCACTGTTGACAATCCTCCCTCAAGCCCATGTAATGGCATTGCTGCCATAAACCTCCCATCTTTTCTAATCAAAAAATTAGTTGCCACATTTTCTGGGTTAGAATCAAATTGAATATATTCTTGATTTTCTTCAATCGATCCCAATTCTTTGAAAAACGAGCGGAATATTTCACATAAAGTATTCCAATTACTAATTTTGACAGTTACCGGCATAATAATCACTTCAAGGTTTTACCAGGAAATTATTCTTCACTTAACCAGCGTCCTTGGAACGTTTCATCTGAGTTATCGATTCGCACAAAGAGGTCTAATGATGACCAAACAAGACTGTTGAAACCACTGGCCATTCCAGCTTCGCCACCGGCTTTAGCAGTCATGAATTCTAGTGTATCCGATGGTGAATGCCATTCTTGCCAGAATGAAATATCTCCTCCTGGGCTGAAGAAATTGAATGTTGGATAGTCAGCAGAGAAGAAAGAACAGTGATCGGATGCACATGATTCAGCAATCTGCCAGGTAATTGGATTCGCATCGGTTGGTTGGTAATACAGGTCTTCTTCGATTGTTGTGCCAACCCATTCATACATCAATTCCATATTGCTATCACTCGCACCAGCTATGCTAATCGTCCAATCGTATTTTGTGGCAGAAAATATTTCTCCACCTGGTCCAAGAATAGGTTCAGTTAGAGGAATAATTGGATAGTTTAGGGCAACCATGTCAAAGTTTAGGTAAGACTTGACTGTTACATTCTCAGGAAGATGACTAACGTATGCACGAGAACCAAGCAATCCTTCTTCTTCGCAGGCCCAAAGTGCTGCGACAACTGTGTGATCGAATTCCATCTTTGCTAATGCTTGGGCCATTTCAAGAGAAACTGTTGAGCCGGATGTGTCATCATTTGCTCCTTCATTGGTACCGCCACCTGGCGGGGTAAACATGTATGCAATGTCAAAGTGGCCACCGATTACAATGTATTCGTCAGGATTAGTTCTACCCCAATTATATCCAACAATATTCAGTTGGTCTGGGTCATCATCATACCTAGTAACCTCTACGAAATCAAAGCCCATTCCTCGCATTTCTTCAGCCATTGCTTCTGCTGCTGCTTCATAGGCTGCTCCACCTTCATGAACAGATGCACTTGCACACCATCTATTGTTGTAAGAACTCGTTAGCATATCTATTGTCTCGTAAGCTCTTCTTCCGTCTACAAGCATCAGTTCTTGACTATCCTCTAGGGTTAGGGATGCTTGCCATAACTCATCACCGGCAGAAATTGAAATGTTTACACTATCTCTTTCAGTATCTAGGATTAGTAATTCTAGAGATTTCTTTTCTGGTGGGAACGTTGCTTCGATAGAATCTCTAAGGACTCCATAATCATCAAGATAGAATAATCCAGCTGAACGATTAAATGTCCACTCTACATTAGAATCGACTTCGATTGTCAGATATTGTCCTCGTGTTGCAGAACTGATCTCTTCAACAGTCAAAGAAGGTTCTATTTCTTCAGGAATCTCTTCTCCAAAGCAACCACTCATGGGTGCAAGCACCATCAAAAAGCAGAGGAAAATACAACGCATTCAATCACCATTGGCAAGGCTCAAGATGAGTTTTTCCACCCATCAAAGGTATCAAGCAATCTGGAACTTTGACTCGCCCATCCTCTAGTTGATTTTGTTCCATTATTGCTACTAATGCTCGACTAGTAGCGACTGCTGTAGAGTTTAGAGTGTGCACTGCAGAATTACCTTCACTAGTCCTGTAACGCATTCTTAGGCGATTAGCTTGATAATCGGTACAGTTTGAACAAGAAACAATTTCCTTGTATGCATTAGCTCCTGGCAACCATGCTTCAAGGTCATACTTGCGAGCAGCAACTGTACCCATATCTCCAGTACAGATGTTTACTACCTCATAATGGAGATTCAAAGCATTCCAAAGATCAAGACAATTCTTCAACAAATCCTCGTGGTGATCCCATGAATCATCAGGGTGAGAAATTACAATTTGTTCAATCTTTGTGAATTGGTGAACTCTCCAAATACCTCGGTCGGAAAGACCGTGTGCGCCAACTTCTCTGCGGAAGCAAGGACTTACTCCAACCATCTTAATCGGTAGTAGACTTGGCTCAAGAACTTCGTCCATATACATCGATGTGAGAGGATGTTCGCTTGTAGCAATCATGTACAATGGGTCTGGAGTTATTCCGTACATCACAGTCTCAAAATCCGAGAGGTCAGTAACTCCTTCGTAGGCGTTTCGATTCATCATTACCGGTGGCTGTACAAGGGTATATCCGCGTTCTACCAGAAAATCAACTGCATATGTCTGGAGGGCTAATTCAAGCCGTGCAAGGTCGCCCTTTAGGAAAAAGAAACGACTTCCTGCAATTTTTGCTGCTCTTTCTAAATCGACCCATTTATTCATCTCAATGAGTTCATTGTGAGTTCGTGCCTCAAAATTAAACTCCGGCTTTTCGCCATGTAGCGAGTGCTGGGTATTGCCACTTTCATCCTCTCCAACCGGTACTGATTCATGTAGTAGGTTAGGAATACGCATCCGGATAGAATCTCTACTTTCAAGAAGTGAATTTGCTTTCTCATCTAAAGCAGCAATTCGGTCTCCCAAGTCCTTAACTTGGGCCATAATTTTGGCAGCAGCATCTTTGTCACCACTTTTCTTTGCGTCTGCAATTCCTCTTGCAGCTAGGTTTCGCTCTCTGCGTCCCTCTTCCATTTCTTTGAGGGCTCCTCGCCACTGTTCATCAAGTTCAATCACCTGATTTATTCGGTCATGTGGAATACCACGTTTATCATGATCAGCACGAATTTTATCCGCATCACTTCGGAACAATTCCATACTCAACATAATCTATCACCTACAACGAAATACCGAACGAAAATGCAGCACTTCCTACGAATATCAATCCACCAATGATGTAACCAAGAATTGCTCCACCATTCAGTAATGGCAATCCTGCTTGAGGTCTCCCAGATGCGACATAGGCCATCAGAACAAAGTAGCCAACCAATCCTCCAATCAATGCAGATATTCCGACTTCCAATCCTCCACTAGAGATGAAATTGACACAGGAGATGACCAGCATTCCGGGGAATATGACATCGCCAAGTCCCATGAACATCGCTTCTTTTGGTTTCTTGCGCTTTTTCATCTTTACAGGTGCAGCAGCAACTGATTCGACTTTTGTTTCAGCTTGTTCTGGTGGTCGAATACTACTCTTTTCATCCAACATAGAATAACCGCTCTCTTGTGGAGCGACTAGTAGAATAGGTAGATTGAGTCCAATCATTGTATCCGCTAAGTCCAACATATGCTTAGAGCGGTAAACAGCCCAAGCATCGTAAATAGCAGCTAGAACCATGAATATGACAATCAGGGTTGGAACGAATGTAACTCCTAACATTACTATCACGCCAGCGCCAACCAACACTCCAACTGTATTGACTACGTACCATTCAGGGCGAATAATCAATGCGACCATCAAAATAATTGCAAGTCCAATTCCTAAGAAGAAAGCTGTATCATCCCATTGTATGCCGTATGAGTTGTACATTGTGTCTGGATCAAATTCTCCACTATCAATTACCACAGATGAATGAGTAATACTGAGATTATCTTCCCAAGTGCCTGCACCAATTGCTTGAATCTCCCAGTCTTTGGAACTTAACTGACTGTGTCCATCTAGAACGATATCTAAAGTCGCGTATTCGATTAATTTTTCATAGAATAATCCATGAATTCCATCAGCATCAGCAATCCACAATTCATTGCCATTATTTCCATCGAGATCGAAACTATTTATCGCACTGATTGGGCCTTCGAAGGAATCACCGCCTTTGAAACGGTCTTCTTCTTCAAATATGCCAAGGTATTCATTTGGAGCTATCATTTCATCTTCATAATTCTCATCAATAATCCATGATTTAATCATACCATCTTCAAATCCTGCCATAATCAATTGATCATCATCGTCCCAGATACTTTCGACAATATTGAATGTAGTCAAATTATTTTGATTTTCAATTTCATAAACCCATTCAGTAGTAGACGAGTCAACCCAATTAGGTGGTTTCGAACCAGGACCATCATATGATTTCGAATTTTTCTCTAAGTGAATCATTGTTGCTCCCAATGATGTAGCAAACAGAATACTATCTTCATCATACTGACTCATGTGTAGGACCTCTACACCGGGGTTGTTCATTTGTAACTGAGTAATCTCCCATCTGGCTTGAATGATTGACATGTTTGTATTCTCATCGCCATCGAAGGTATTTATCCTAACCATTTCACTTCCGCTAGTTATGATGTACAGGGCACCCTTGTTTTCCTCTGGATTTTCTATAACCTCAACAGCAGAAAAACAGCTTTCCAATCCAGTAATTGGAGTATAACTTTCTTGTGTTCCATTCCATTTATCTTCATCAAAACAAGCGTATTTGCTAAGAGTTTCACCCGTTTCTTTATCAAAAGACCAAATCCAATCGCCATTGGTAGCAGTATAAGCATAATCTCCTTCCATCACTCTAATGTCTGGGCCACCTGGCATTGCATTAATTTCCCATGACCACTCAAGTGTTGTATCTGCTGCCCTCTTCGAAATCTCAAATGTGTTGTTAGTGCTGTTATCTACTCTCCACTTAGCGATATTTGTAATCATAGTTCCGTCTGAATTGAAAGAGACTACATCCTCGTTTATTTCGATCGAATTTGTAAATTCAAAATCTTCAGTTTCAATCTCTGGAACCAACAATATATGCGCTCCTGGAACTGTAGTGTAACACAATGCAAGGAATAGAACAAATAGCAATCCATATTTGATTACATGCTGTAAATGATTCTTTGCTAGCCAAAGAATAACGAATGTGAAAGCAAAAATCGCTACAAGTTGCAGTCCTACCCAACGTGCTTGGGTGGATCCAGATTCACCGAATGCTTGCAATCCTGAAGATTCAAACCAAGGCTGCAACCAAAGCCCCAATAAGATTGTAATAACAAACATAAATGCCATGCCAAGCATTCCTGGCGCTTGTTGAATCATATTGGCCAAAAGACTGTCTTCTTTAGCCAATTCACGCTCTACGCGCTTGATGTGGTCCTCAGAGGCAGGCTCTCCCATACTTCATACCGAGAGTGAGGGTGGTTTTCTAATCATTGGATGGTCTGGCCCCTACGGGGCCAATGACCGTGATGTCTGCGAGGGAGTGGTTAAACTCTTCAAAATCGAAGGGTATGTCTCTTGGCCTCTCTCGGGTTAATGAGGCACTGGAAGCCCTTGGACGCCCTGATAGAGCGATGGATTGTATTCATGTTGCAGGATCAAATGGTAAAGGCAGTGCATGTGCACAGATGGTTGCCGGCTTGGTTAGAGCCGGATACAATGTTGGATTGTTTTCTTCCCCCCATTTAGTGCGAATTGAAGAACGAGTTAGAGTGAATGGAAAATCAATTTCTAGCGATGATTTCGATAATGCACTTTCAAAGGTTCAAGATTTGCCGATGGAGTTAACATTTTTTGAAATCACATACCTTGTTTCACTTATCGCATGTAAAGAAGCAGGAGTATCAATTATGGTGTTAGAGACTGGACTTGGGGGCCGTTTAGATGCTACTAGATCTGCAGATGTTGTAGGTTGTTTAGTCACAGCTATTAGTCTGGAACACAGCGACATACTTGGAGATACAATCGAAAAGGTTGCTAAAGAAAAGGCCGCAATTTGGAGATCCGGAGTTCCTATGTTGATTAGAGACCCGGGTAGTGCAAAAGTACGCAATGCAATGCGCGAAGAAGCAATTAGTGCAAGATTCTACAATCCTGAAAAATCAACTTTCATGGATGAAGCCGCCGATTTAGCCGAAATGTTGTGTGCGATGATTGGATATTCATTTGTTAGGAGACCAATAACTTGGCCTGCAAGAATGCAATACATCGAAGGAGAACCGAGTTTCTTATTGGAAGCCGCTCACAATCCTAGCGGCATGAGGCGGGCGATTCCCGAAATCGCTGCAATACTACCTGAAAAATGGTCTCTTCTACTCGGTACATCTCCGCAACAAAATATGGATGATTTTCTATCCCCTATGCTCGAATTAATCAAAATTTTTCCACCTGTTGAAATAATTACAACTGAGCCTCAAAACGGCCGATATCCAGGTGTTGAAGAGCCACTAACCGGGGTTAAGCACATCGAAAAGCCGTCAGTTGCAATCGAATCTTTTGAGGAAGAAACTGAATTGATAGTAGTAACTGGTTCATTGTATCTGTGCGGAAATATCCTTTCCTACTTGGGAATAAATGCCGACATACTTTCTTGAATGTGAAGTTAGTCAGTTCACTTGGGGCGAGGATATGTCTAACAAATGGGACCATCGTTTTATCGAATTAGCCAATCATATTGCTCAATGGAGTAAAGACCCATCAACCAAAGTAGGTTGTGTCATTGTCGGAGAAGATCGTGAAATCCGTTCTACTGGCTTCAATGGTTTCCCTAGAGGAATTAATGATGACGAAGAGCGATTGAATGACAGGAATTTGAAGTACCCACTAATATGTCATGCAGAGGAAAATGCGATTATGCATGCAGCAAGAATTGGTGTTTCACTAAAAGGTAGTGTCGCTTACGTGACTTGGCCCCCATGTTCACGTTGTGCAAGGTCATTGATACAGGCCGGAATTAAAGAAGTAATTTACAACGATGAAATCGAGATTCCTGATAGATGGATTGATGATTTCAATACCTCAACTGCTATGTTCAAAGAAGCTGGAGTTGTAGTTCGTAAGATTTAGTTGTTAACTATGTTTAATCTAAACGCAATACCGGTGCGTTAAAATGCAAAGTTTGCTGAATAGTTTTCATGCGAGGACATGTTATACTGATGTCCTTGCTCATCCTACTAGCTCCTGGTTGTACTTACGAGCCAAGTAGTGCTCCAAAGGGAAAGGACGCCGAAGAAATATCGGAGGAAGAGTCGATTTTAGGATGTACTGATTCAGAGGCTAACAATTACGATTCCGAAGCAAATGAGGATGATGGTTCATGCGAGTACGATGAGCCTGAACCTGTTTTAGGATGCACTGATTCTGATGCAATGAATTATGACTCTAATGCAACACAAGATGACGACTCATGCGAATACATGGAAACCATACCTTGCAATGGATTGGTAATTCTTTGCCATCGTACTTATGATCAAGTAACATTCCCTGAAACACACAATTCATATTCGACTCATGAAGACAATATCTACTATCCTGCTAGCAATCACCGCACGGGATTCCAAGCACAATGGAATGCTGGAATGAGGGCCTTCATGTTAGATACTCATTATTTGACAACTGCCGAACAAAGTCTCTCAAATGTCAGATTTTGTCACGGGGATTCTGATAGAGGTTTTAGCCCTTGTACCTACGGCGCAGTAGACCCTTGGGCTTGGTTAAATAAATTGGAATCTGAAATGAATAGTGAAGACAGAGATGTGGTTACACTACTCATTGAAAACTATGTCGAGCCAGATCATTTGAAAGAGATATTCGATGATGTAGGATTATCCGAAATGATGTACATTCATGATATGAATTCTGAATGGCCTACCTTGATTGAAATGATAAACATGAACAAGAGACTTGTTGTATTTTGGGAACAATCTGGTGATTCTTCACACCCTTACTTCCATGATTTCCTAACCCATAGCTGGACCACAAATTATGCAGATGACGATACATCTTCGATGGATTGTGAAAAATTAAGAGGCGATGTAAATCAACCTGTATTCCATATGAATAATTGGTTAAAGAATCAAGCCGGGCTGTCAGATCCAAATCGTGCAGGTGAAGCAAATGATGTTGACTTCATGGTTGAAAGAGCGATTGAATGCATTGATTTACATGGCAAGAGGCCGACATTTATCGCTGTAGATTGGTGGGAAGAAGGAGATGTTGTAGAGGCTGTTGAGCGTGTTAACTTAATGGAACTTGAAACAGATTAACCCCAAAACCTTCGAGTTCTTGCATACTCAATTTCGGCGATGTGTATCGCTTCTAGTAAACCATCAAGATCTCCTCTCTGAACCTTACGCATTAGTCTTTGACAAGTGGCTTCGCCAATACCCCTTCCCATCAATGCCAGTATCGCATCCATGCCTCTATTTGCTACAGCCTGAGCATTCTTCATCATCCGATCACGGGTTTTTTCATCATCAGAATTTACCCATTCTACCAATTGCTTCTCCAAACCTTCGCGCATGCATGCTAACATTTGGCCGCCACATTTTAGACACTTCTTGATATCATTAATCTCTGGATATCTTGCGACTCTAAATCTTCGTACTGCTGAACATCTTAAGCAGCATAAGGCGGCTCTTTCATTCATCAATCGACCTTCAAGGCGAGCCCTAACTTGTTGATTATCAAAATTTGGAAGAAGTAAATCCTTTTCTGAACGACTAGAAATCCCCAATGGTCCAGCAGCAGTTACTTCCAATCCAATTAGTCCTGATTGAATCGCTCGTAATACATCCATTGCGCCATTTACATCCATCCTTTCATGGAAAAGTTTCCCCAAAACCTCGTCCATTACTGGAGTTCCTCGGTATTTCTTCAACAGTGCTTGAATGTTGATTTTTCTAGGATCTACTCCGTGACGTAGAATTCCAAATATTTTGGCGATTTGAGCAAATCGCCATCTAACTTCTCTAGAATTAGGAAGAGTGACAGATAGGACACCTTCTAATGCTTCAGGAGGGGTTTCTGATAACCACTCAATCAATTCTGCAGGGCGAACTCCTGCAATCTGCAATGAAATTCTACAAGGCTCTACAATCAATCGCCCCCATTTTCCAGAACGCGTACTTGCCATTGCTAACAAATAATGGCCAATCGCTTCATTGACTCTATTACCTTGACAGCAGTTGAGAACAATCGCTTCACTTCGATCTTCGATTGTGATTAAGCGTTCGCTAGGAATCATTCCAGCCGAGTTGAAATGCGAGGTTACAATTTCGGCCAGTATTCCTTTTGCTTCCCCATTTAGAGGATATTCATCAATAGTTGATTTACCACTAAGTAATTCTGCAGGGTCAATCTGTTCAACGTCTTCATCCTCGATTAGTCCAAGGTCAATTGCAAATAGGCGGCGTAGACGCCCAGATTCCCTAGCAACTTCTGCCGGAGTAGGAGGTAGTTCGCCAACCCATTGGGGAGCATGACCCTGGTCCGAAACCGGTGCTACCAGCAATTCGCTTTGTTCAGGGTCAGCATCAACAACAACCCATGTTCGGCCTGCCATTACGAAACGTCGTTGTCTTCCATCAGCCTCTTCCCCTCCATCGTTTAGTGAAAGAACGAAAGCCTCGTCTACATTTCCTAGGCTTTTGCGAGTCACTGCATCACGAACTCTGTATGATTGTTTATCTGGAATCATAGACAAGTGCTTAGTTACCCATTGACGCGTTTTACCGGAACGACTTATCCATCCCTTTGAGAATCGAGCGGGAACCTCAAACTTGAGTTTAGCTAAATCCTCGCTCGGTTCTTCATCAAATGCGAGTTTAGGTTGTTCAGGAAGAGAATTTTCTGATGTTTTCATTAATTCTTGCCATACATCGTGGGGCCATCGATACCAAGGCACCTGAGAGGGGTCATCTTCACATCTAATCACCCATCTGTCAGCTAAAACTTTGCCAATTGAAATCGTATCATCGTCAGTCCATCCTTCAAATTGACAAGCACCTGCAATCGACTCCGTGATCGCTTCAATAGGTAATGCTCCATGACTGTGTACCATCATCACAATTTGGTTGGCCGCTACAGAGAGAGGCCTCTCTCTCCATTCAACAGGTTCTAATTCTCCAGCTACTGCTTTTCTAGCGATTACGGCTGCTTCGAATAAATCATCACTTTCCCAACCAAGTAGATGGCCACTTCCGATTCCACCCAATCGGTGATCAGCCCTTCCCACTCGTTGTAACATTCTATCGACAGATCGTGGCGAACGAATTTGCACGATATGATTTACACTACCTACATCAATACCTAATTCTAAACTTGAAGTACAAACAAGTCCCTGGATTTTGCCACTTCTCAATTCATCTTCCATTTGGGTTCGAGTTTCCTTAGCAAGTGATCCATGATGGACGCCGATTTCTAATTCAGGAGCTATTGCCTGAATTCTCTGAGAAACAGTTTCTGCACTATTTCTTGAATTTACAAATATCAAGCAAGGATGTTTTTTTGCTACTATATCGGCAAGCCCTCTCAAAGTCGCATGCGCTCTAGGAGAGATTGCTAATTCTAGCGAGCCGATTTCGTCTTCAGGTAATTGAATCATAGCATCTACTGTTAATTTCGTAGACCGGGGTGCGATTGCATTTATTGGTTCAGCATCTTTTGACAACCATCTTGCAACCTGTTTAGGATTACCTACTGTAGCAGACAATCCGATTTTTTGTACCTTCGAGCCTTTGAATGCCTCGAGTCGAGATAATCCAATTGAAAGTTGCCATCCTCTTTCTCCGTCTGCCATTTCGTGAACTTCATCAACAACTACTGCCTTAACAGTACGTAATAATTCTCTTAGTTTTGAACCAGTGAACATTAACTGAAATGTTTCTGGAGTTGTAATCATTACATTTGGAGGGTTACGAACATGTTTGTTTCTGTCCGATTGAGATGTATCTCCGTGCCTTAATCCGAGGCGTAGGCCTACTGCTGATGTAATTTCTTCAAGCCGGCGGTCAACATCTCTATTCAGTGCTCTGAGTGGAGTAATGTAGACAATTGACATACCAGTCCACTCTTCACGAAGACAACGATCCAGTAAGGGTAGCATCGCAGCCATCGTTTTCCCCGATCCAGTTGGGGCTACAACCAAACGATCTTTTCCAGAGGAAATATCTTCCTGAGTGGCTTCTTGAACTGGCGTCGGTGTCCACTTTCTTTCCTCTAGTGCCTTCTGCAAACCCATATCGAGTTTGGAGAATACACCTTCGGCCATATCGTTTGGGCGATGTCACTGGTTCAAGAGGGCAACGATTCCAAGACTGTCAGTAGTCATCGTCATATTCGTCATCATCGTCATCTTCCCACTCATCATCATCATGCTCTTCTTCCCATTCGTCATCGTAAAGGGAGTCCTCATTATGACTTATTGCAGTACGGTTAGCAGTAATTCCAATTCCAATTAATACGAGTATGGATATCAGTGAGAATAACCAAATTAGTGGCTGTTCGCGAATTGAATCAAACCATCCCATGTAAGAGACATAAACAATCTCGACTTTGTGTTCAGCAGAGTTGTCTTCATCATTGACTTCAACAATCACATCATCAGGATCGACAACAACACGAATTCGATCAATTCCTTCTTCTGCATTCCAAGATACCTTGACAGGAATTGTTTCCCCAGCGCCAATCTTATTCAATGTCGATGAATCAAATGGTACAATAGAATCACCTGCATAGAACGAGACTTTGAATTGAGAATTAGTCTCTCCGCCCACATTCTGTATGTCTGCAGTTATGATAATCTCTTGGCCAGGAGCAACGTGATCATCGGATAACGAAATTGAGCTTATCTTCAATTGCGGCCCAACTGCACCTAATCTTACCCATTGTCGTTCAAAGTCGGTATCATCAGCAGCAGTTTCAGCAATTGGACTTGCTTCAGAATTGGAAACCACAGGGAATTCATTGCCTGCAGAATCATATCCTGTGATATAGAATCCTACCCAGTCTCCTTCACGCATTGTGATTTTACCGCCATCTGTTAAGTCAACAGTACCGGTCCAAATAACACTCTGACCTTCTTGTTGCATTCCAAGAACAGACTGTCCAGCGCCCAGTGTCAATGTTCTACTGGAATCTTTCATGACCCAGTGAACAACCTGTTCAGATCCAGTCATATCGGCATCTTCAGTTCCAAAGAATTCTACAGGTACATTGGTTAGATCTGTATTCGATGAAATGTCTATGATGTTCAGAGGTGAAACTCTAGTCACAACTCTTGGAGCTGTATCATCAACAATTACACGAAGGGTTGTAGAAACGGTTTGTCCGGTCATATCCTCTCCATCTCCAGGAATTCCATTAATTGAAATCAAACAGGTTCTGGTGGGCGAGGATTGTAGTGTCAATGCACTTGAAAGAGGAACTTCGACAGAATATCCTCCATCACTATCTAATGATCCATCAGACCAGATACTTTCACCGTCGAAAACCTCGATTACAATTGCAGCATCTTTCGGTGCAGGAACATTGCTTCCTTCGTAAACTACCTTACCAGTAAATTCTAGCCTGTCATCATTTCTTACCCTGCTTCCATCTGCTACTATACCTGTTCTAGGTTCGCTGATATCTTGTACTAAGAAAGAGGATGGCTCTAAAACCAAATCGTTCTCAACAGTAAATGTATGTTCAGCGATAATGTGTCGTGTAGGATGTTCAGAACCTCTTTCTTTGTATTCCAAAGCCAAGTCGGAAATATCTTCGTCAGGCCATTCCCAACCGATTGTGAAGTCAAAGTCCAAAATTATCCAAGGCAAACCTGAATCATTTGTGGTTTGAACCATGGTAGAACTTGTTGCTAGGTCGATGTAATCGGATTGGCTAGCAAAATTGTCAGTTATTCCATAATATGAAATTCTCTGTTGGTCTACTTCACTATCAGGTCCTTCAAAGTCGAATACCAGGTCGATATATTCGAAATCAATTGCAGTATTAGCATCGATAAGACCTAGCGAGATAGTTTGCTCAGTACCTGCGAAAATTGGTGCGCCATCGTTGTGTCCAGCCCAATCCAATCCAGTGAATATTGCAACTGAATCCTTTCTACTTCTGAAGGTAGCATCATCAGAATCAAAACCAGGTCCACTTTCCCAATCGAATACTTCATCATCGATTATTGTAGAATAGTGTAGAGGGTTTCCTGCTCTATCGCTTCCATCCCAGTAATATGACACACGTCCCATGTTTGGATTTCTTGAGTGATCTATTGTTGTAGTGAATGTTTTGACATCAGCAGAAGTTTCGTTTACGACTAATTTCGTAGCGTATTCGCTAGGGTCTGCTTCTCCATTTCGATTCATATCATGATCGGCTTCTACCCAGTAATACAATGTTAACTCATTAGGGTCGCCTACAGAATCAGCCACATTAATCGAAACTTTTTGAGAAGTATCAGCAGCTTCATACGCTTCGTTTAGCGGGTAAGTCCCAAGGTTTTCAGGAGCTGTAGCATCTACCTTGTAAGTCCTAAACCAATCTGAATTAGAATTCATAACCATTGTAGCATCTCTTTCATTATATGTTTGAATTTCATAGGTTAATCCATCTTCAACATCTATTTCTGGCATTTGAATAGATATGAAGAATGATCCGTTGACGTTGGAGGTATCTCTCCAATTAGCGTGAACAAATCCATTTTGGGCAATTCGAACATCGAATGCACTATCCTTTGGAGCATCTGTCGAATCAGCGAACCACATTGCACCTTGGAAATGAAGTGTTTCGCCAGCAGCAACCCAGCTACCATCTACGACATTATCGGAGGTTATCTCTCCGTCGTTATCCCTAATATTGAGCCACCCCAAGCCGAATGAATTGTTTACTCTTAATCCAGTATCACTAGACAACGGAGCTGGAGAATATCCATTTGTTCCAGTATTGTCAATACAATTTGTTCTAAACCGAACGTTTTCTTGGTCAGGGAAATTTGAGGTTACTTTGAACAGCCAATGTATTTCCAAAATACCATTGTTTAGAGACGACCAAGAGGAAGGATCGATATCAACCCAATCTTCAGGGTCATTAGGTGAAGGGAAAATATCCCCGTCTTGCCATTCTAATGTTGGCGCATTATTTGCAGGACTCGCTACGAAACTTAGTGTTGCAGATTGGATGTAATTATTTGTGCCATCGCCAACGATATGCCTTGTAACAACTTCATAAGGTTCGTTTCGCTCATGCAAAATTTCGCCATCAGGGATTGATATGTCAAGGTTTACTGTGTTGACCTTGTATGTTACACTAAATCTTTCCAACTCTACGATACCAGCAGTTTGTGAATTGATATGGATTGGAATTACAACATTGCCTGATCCAGTATCTGGAATCAAATCATTGAATGATTTGACGAATGCTACTCCACTACGTGTAGTGGTTCCTAGTAGAACGCCTTGGCTAGTCCATTCGTTACTTCCATCAGCGCCGACATCGATTCCTACCTGCTCAGGAGCATCAGAATGAATTGCAATATTCAGATCTTCCAATGTTGGAGTATTCGAGCCAGTTGATGTGAATCTAACATAGATGTAGATGTAACCGCTTGTCATCGATACGGTTTTCGAATCTCCACTGAATGAGAAGTATTTGGTAGAAGTATCCTGGAATTCAACTTGCAAACTAGTACCTGCAGGAGTTGTAGCGTTCCACCAAGCAGTTAGTGCAACAGGTGCATTTCCAGAATAATAGTTCGAGCGAAGCTGGAAATATCCACTGGTTTGATAACTGGTCGAATACGTTAATCCTACGAAGTCTAATACAGGTGTTTCCGTTGCTGTACCGTTGAGGTAAGCCTTCCAAAGAATACTAGATCCTGGGTTAGCAAAAGTCAACTTTTGATCGAATATGCCATTCATCCATGTAGCTCCGCCATCATTAGAAACCTGCAATTCAATACTGGTACCTGAAGGAATATAGCCAACTAAAGCAGAGATTGTAATATCACTTACCTGCTTAGAGATTGAGTATGTGGTACTGGTCACAACAGATGTAGTTGAAGTAGGAGTTCTATGATCATAGATTGAACCTGTTCCTTGTCTCTGGATTTTGTTCAGACTAGATGAACAATACGAATAGTAATGGCATTGCATTCCAAATGTGTTATCTCCAAGTTGGTCCATTCCATAATGCCCACCACCATTTATCAAAATTTTACCCATTTTTTCTACGAAGAAACCATCCATTGTGAAATGGTTATGATATCCTCTTTGACTGTAATATTCATTCGTAACAATTTTTGGTAAATCAACAATCAAACCACTTGCTTGTGTATTTGAATCTCCTAATTGTTCTTTGGAACCAAGAAGCCAACTACCATTGACAGATGTAGGACTCGTTGGGTTGATTTCATACAAATACCGGTTGTAATTTGGATGTACAGCTTCATACATCAGAAGGAACATACGATCAGAATCTTCATCGATATCTACTCCCATTGGGTAATAGCTACCTGTGTATGAATATGTGTTCTGACATGTCCATGTCCCGGTACTTGAAACACTCCATTTCACCAAAATGCGGTAACTGTATGACACAGTCCAAACATTTCCTTCCCCATCACTTGTAGCATCATAAGTTGAATAAAGTGGGGTTGAGTATGAACAAGATCCAGAACTGATCGTTGAAGATCCAAGGAAAGTACCAGTGGTGGAATTATATCGTTTTACAACAGGAGTAGTGTAAATGCTACTGCCTGAATAAGTTGCAGAGTGGTACTCATCTTCATGCATAATTACGAACCCTCTGTAGTTGTTCGAAGAAGAACTTGAAATTGAGAAAGGTGTTTGTTTGCTGGTCGATCCGATAAATCCTTGATCTCCATTGGAAGCAAAGCCACCAGAGTTGTTGATAGTCTCAGTGGATGTTCCTTCTGCAGATCGATCTAAACCATTGATATTGTTGGTCGGGTTTCCAACCAACTCTACATCCCCATTGTCGACATACAAGTTAGAACGACTTCCATATGCAAAGCCAGGTGGGGTTCCGATCCAAGTAGAGCTGCCTTTCCCTCCAAAATCAGCAGTAGTGGTAAGATTACCCCAGGTAGTAGAAGATGGCTTACCTGCAATATCAAATGAGGCTGAAGTCACTTCGGCACCATATGGGAAAGTTAGGTTTCCGGCAAAGCCATCCCCTGTTCCCGAAAAAGTATGAGTATAGGACGTTGAACCATCCTGGAATTGTGTTTCAGTGACATCGGCAGAGGCTATCGGAGAGAGCACTGACAATACGAAAAGAGCGGTTAGGAATAGAGACTTACGCATCAGAATGTCACCTTAACCCGTTGTGGGCCTTCGGCCCACGCGGGCTCATTACATTTCAATAATACCCAAACAAGTCATTTTTGAAATACAAAAAACGAATAATAAGGGCTCCACTTGCGAACTAGGCGAGGCGTATGGGCTGGTGGGATAATCAACACGGCAGACAATTGAGAATTTCCGGGACTGCAACCTTTGCTTTCGCGTTACTGACCACTATGTCAGCAGTTCAATTGTTGTTTTTACAAGATAATGCTGAGTATCAAGAGTATACTGGCGCATCCATCGTTTTGATAGTTATAGGTGCATTAGGATTGGCTGTATCGGCACCGGCTTTCCTGAATTTGAATTCAAAGGCGACTTTGCTTCAATCTTTGATGCAACTGAAATCGATGTCTGAATTACGCAAACACAAGGCAGACGGAGATGAAGCAGCAACCACTCTTGGAGGAGGCCATCAAGAAGCATGGAACTCCTTCCTTCAAGAGAAGGGATTGAAGAAGCGTTGATGTTTGGGTTGTATTAATGGGCGAATCAGATCCGATGCGTACTCTCGTTCGCGAGATTATCTTGGCAGCCGGAATGATTACTATTCTCGTATTGGCAATGTGGGCTCATACTGGTTCTATGCCTCCACTCGTAGTCGTCGAATCTAATTCTATGCAGCATGATGAAAATGGTGAACTCGGCACCATTGATGCAGGGGATTTAGTTCTGGTTCATGCACCAGATAACGACCGAATAATCACCTTTGTAGAAGCTTCAAATCCAGAATCCTCAGATTATGGCTACGAATCACTCGGCATGGAGGGTGATGTGATTATTTACGAAAGAAATGGAGAAAGCGAAAGCACTCCTATCATTCACAGAGCACTATTCAAAGTTGAAATCGGAGAAACGACCCCTCTTGACGATCAAGGCAATTGTCAAGAAAACGCAACACTTTGGGATGGGCAATGTATCATTACTTGGACAGTACCGGGTTCTGATCAAGTGAATGTTGGAAAAATAAATCTACTATTCGATGGGAATAATACTGGTGAATATTCTTGCAATGGAGTTCCTGGTCATGCCAGTTCAAAATGGTACAGTGTTGAGGATTACAAACCCCCTAATCCCGGATACATCACATTGGGAGATAACAATAATTGTGATGATGATCACGATGTTTCGATGTTTGCCTCATGTCTTTCAATAGACAAGGGAGTTTGTCGCCCGGTCCAAGAGGAATGGGTAATTGGGATATCTGGAGCAGAAATTCCTTGGGTTGGAATCGTGAAGTTGATGGTCAGCGGAGGAGACTCCCCTGGGATAAGTCAAGTTCCAGGAGCTTCGATATTATATCTAATTCTTCTAATTGGAGCAGTATTGGCTACACCGATGCTAATCGAGCCGCTGATCAATAAAATCTTACGCAATTCTCCTGAAATGATAAAGGCAGAGCAAGAAGATGCCATTGCTCTTATCCATTCTAGTGAAGAAGAGTAGTCATGCCTTTTTTCCAGAAAGCCTGTCATCAGCACTGTTTAATCGGTTTTCGATAATTTTCAATTCGCCTCTAATAGATGCTAGATCTGCCTGTTCCAATGTTTTGCTAAGTTTGTCCCTGCGTCGTTTCAAATCAGATATCTGGTGGGCTCTTCCTTTAGGCACAATTTCTCTACCTTTCATAGACATTAACCATTCTTCTAATAGTGCAGCAGCCCATTCAGGTGCTCTGACTTTAGCGGCCAGCATTATCTCATTCGAACGATGTTTGAATCTTACTAGCCCGTCAGGCATTCTTCGAGTTTGAATTGAATTTGGTTTCCAATTTGATAGACGAATTACTAGAGATGCTTCTTCTAATATCTCTTCATCTTGCCATGTAAGGTCTGAGATGACCACTTTATCTGAAAGACGGATTAACACCTGTACAATTTCGTCTTCCTCTGCCCATACTGAGATGTCTTCAGGTACTTCTCCAAATTCATGTTCCACCCATCTTCTTACTTCACGAGTGGTATCGTCCATGTTAGGGCCAAGTGGGTTTCCCTCAAGAACTACTCGACAGGGGATTGAAGTGTAATCAGTTGTTGGCGGAAACATGGGAAGTGGGTTTCTTTCAGTCAGTTTTGGCTGGACAGAGTTTTTCCTCCTTGTAATAGCATGGTATTTCCTGTTGAGATATTGGGAGAATACTGGGAAACTGGATGAATGGAATGCTTCTAGAATTTTCTTTGGTATGGTCTTAATGTTGAGGACTGACAAAGGACAAAAAACACTAGAAAAAATTTCCAAACCGCGCAAATTTTGGAGAATCTATGGAGAAATTTCACTCTGGGTTTGTTGGGGTGCGATGTTCATTGTAGCGATTGGTATTGTATTAGCAATAGTTGCTGCAATATTTTTCGGACCAGCAGATCCTCGGCCTGTTTCTGAATTAGTTGCGATTCCAGGACTTAGTCCAATTATTCCACTTGGCTATGGCGTACTCGCATTCGTTGTTTGTTTAGTAATACATGAATTTGGCCACGGAATTCAAGCGCGAGCCCATGGAATGAATGTTCGCAATTTTGGATTATTGATGATGGGACCCCTCCCTTTGGGAGCGTTTGCGGAACCAGAATATTCTGAAATTAGTAAATCACCTAGAAGGGAGAGACAAAGAATGTTTGCAGCAGGACCTGCAACGAATATCTTTGCAGCATTTATTCTGATGATTGTTTTGGGGCAAGTTGCAGCCCAGTTTGCAGCAGCTGATCCTGGAGTTCACTCCAATCAAATCGTAGTCGATTCGGGAGCAGATGAAGCAGGTCTTGAAGCATGGGATGTTATCATTTCAATCGATGGAAATGAGATTGAAAATGCTGATGATTTTGCTAATGTTATGGATGATCTTTCTGCAGGCCAAACAGTGCCTATGGAAGTAATTCGTCATGAAAATGGTAGCACCGAAATATTGCAGGTTAACTTGACTGATAAGTATGAATATTATCTCGACATGGGGTATGATGAAGAAACTCTGGATTCATTAGGTGTCGAGAAAGGCGATGCTTTCCTTGGTGTAAATAACCCCTCGGGCGGGACTGCAGGAGTTGATCGTCTTGCAGGCTGGGCACATCCTGATTTTGAGTCAAGCACTCTTGGTTATTTGATTAGTTTGCCGATAAACACAGTCCAAATATTGTTTACTCCATTTGAATATCAGGGTGTTGCGATACATCCAGCCCAAGAAGAGATGCTAGATTCCGGTGATGGTTGGTTGGCCTCTTTACTTGGATTAGATGGTTTGATAATTCTGATAAATATCCTATTTTGGCTGATTTGGGTAAACATTCTTCTTGGTTTAACAAATCTCTTCCCTATGATCCCATTTGATGGCGGTCATCTGTTCAAGGACATAGTTCATGGAACGATGTCTGGGATTCGTAATATTGGCAAGAAAACAGGTCTGTACAAGTTACATCCACTTTGGGTTGAACATGTTACTCGCAAAGCCTCCACGTTGTCGTCGTTGCTGTTGCTGTTGGTAATGGGTGTACTCATAATTGGGCCATATCTGTGATGATTTCCGTGATACGTGTTTGAGAAGTTTCCATTTCATCTTCTCCAGTCAAATCGATATTTTTGATTCTTTTATCCAAGGACTCTAGGGACGGACTTGCAGCCTTCCTGCATACTAATGACAAAAATTGATGCAATGGCATACCCTTTTCCCAATCCAGAAACTCCTTTCCGTTACGAGTAACTGGTAAAGCAGGTATTCGTCTAGCTAAAATCCCTAGCCTGCCACTTAACTTGCCAACTTCTACACGGAAAATTCTCCACGAATCACCTCTTACACCTTTCAATCTGTAAGCGTAAAGTGGCATCAAATCGCATCTTTGACCTTCATAGACCATTGCGAGGTATTGGTCCCATGTACGCCCTGAGAGGTATAATTTTGATTTTTTAGAACTCTTAACTTCGATTGGAAAACACATGTCTCCTCTAAGTGCTAGTAAATCCCCGCTTCCTTCCATTCCTGAACCAGCAGCTCTAACGACCAGAAACGGCCTTTCAACAACTTGCATGGCCTTTGCTTTCGCTACATGATCACAAGATCTAGTCACTGCATCTACACCCTTAGGAATACCTGCAAGCACTGCCCGAAGTTCTCGTTCGTATTGACTTCCCACAATACAGAATCATTGTCAAATGCTTTTGATGATATCGTTGTTTACGCGTCATATTGAAGCGTGATTACGCCTACGGCCGTATGTGCGCCGCATAGCAGTTAGAACGGAAGATTTCCGACTTTCTTTCCATTTGATGCGAGAATTGAAGAGAAGAAAATGTAACTTTGTTATGCTATCATCTGAAGATTCATGGGACGGTGTTTTACTGACCTCGCCTGAAGAGGTAATTGATGGAGAAATACCAGCGGTCGAGGAGAATATCGAAATCGCTGTTGAAAGGGCAATACAAGCATCAAGAGGTCTTGATAATGCAGTTCAATTGGTATTCGGAATCGACCCAGGGCCAAGACCCGGTTTAGCATGGTTGGCAGATGGAGTGGTTGTAGGAAGCGCTCAACTGGAAAGTATCGACACTGTTGCAGACCACATAGTTGCTCTATCTACCGCGGTTGAACACCTGCGAATGATTGCCAAAGTAGGTGACGGTGCTCCGCTAATCAGAGATAGAATCATCAATCAATTGCTGCAAAGAGATATTGAAACATACCAAGTAAGTGAACATAGAACCAGTTCAGGTTCAAGATCAAAGGCCCATATTCATGCAGCTACAAGAATTGCTCTAATCAAAGGAGAAAGAGCATATCAAATCCGTAAATTGGAACCTACCGATGGCGATTTACGGGAAGTAAAGAGACAATCGAGAATACACAGTTCTGGAGATATTACAATTTCAACTGAATTGGCTAGAATGGTTGCATGCGGCGAATTGACTATGGATGAAGCGATTAAGAGAGCCTGACGCGGTATCTTTCTCTTCCTTTAGAATACAATGTGATTACTCCACTGGAGGAGACACATATCGAAATTGCATCTGCAAGTTGGCTGATAGAACGAGCAGCCAAGTGTCTACCACCTTCTCCAGGTTTGGATGCAATTCCAGATGGGACCTGTACATATCGTCCTGCATCGCTAGCAATTCCTTTCGAATTGAATAGGATTGCACCATCTAGCCATGCGAATTCGGCTAATGTTTCGTGATTATTTGTGTCTAGAACACTCTTTTTAGAATCTGAATGACCTTTGAACGGGTTCAATACTAATGCGGTGGAATATCTTCTCAATTTAGGTACGGATCCAATGGCAAATAATGCTCCAACTGCATGCCCTTCTCGACCTCTACTTCCTATGTGTCGAGCTAATTCCATCAGCCTTGCAAGAACTCCAATATCGATACTATGCTCTTGTGCCATAATAGCTAGACGGTTGGAAGTTAAGCTATTAGCTTCGATTATTATTACTCCATCCATTGGCTCACCTAGAATCGCCAATATTCTATCGTTAGACTTGAAACGACCTTCACCTAAACCTTGTAGGATGATGTCATGGAGGCTATTTAGAACTGACAAACCTTGTGAGGATAGTGAATCTTCAAGAAGTTCTACATCGATATTAGACTCTTTGAGATTTTCATAAACCTTTGAAGAAGAAGTAAGAGTTACCATCCGAAGTTTTGTTGGTAATAACTCTCTAATTTTCCGAACTGTTCTAGAGTTGTTTGAAAGTAGAACAGCGGCTGTGAAACCTGAACGATCATTTTCGATAGTCGAGGCTACCATATTTGGCAGATCGACCATTTATTCACCTCATTCCATTGTGGTGTCAATGCCAGGAAGTTGGTCTTCCGACTCACGGTAGACTATTCTCATGTTTTTGATGAAATTTCTTTCCTTAACAATGATGTTGTATTCCTTAATTCCAGGATCTTTTTCTCCATCTAATATCCCTAGTAGGCATTCGAGTGTTAGACGAGCACCTTCTCTGTGCGGGTACGCAAATACGCCCATCGAAAGTGGGGGCGCAGCGACAACACTTACATCCTTGAGATCTTTTAGTGTTGAAAATAGATTTTCATATGCTGTAGGCAATAGAGTTCTACGAGACTCATCCTGATTTGGCCTTCTACAATCAGGGCTTACAACATGGATAATATGTTTGAATCGATTTTCAAGATTATATGGTTTTGAAACTACATTACTTGTAACCGGGCACGGAGGTAGGTTCAGTTTACGTTGTTCGATACTAACCTCTCGACAGAATTCACGCAATTCATCTCCGGCTGCTTTGTGTATTTGAGAATCGATACCTTCTCTGCCAGATAGTCTATTGTTTGCAGGTGTGACTACTGCATCGGCCTCTTGTAGATGTAGGTCTCCTCCTATTACTCGAAGGACTCCCCAGCGACATTTTCGCGCCATGTACAATTCGACCATGTTAGGGCAGGGGGGGCCGACCTTCATATACACATTGACTAAAAACCGATAAATCACCTTTTTTTACAACATACAATCAATCGAAGTGACTTTGAATAACAATCCTGCCCTAGTGCCATGTCCTCTATGAGAAAAGCGCTTCTACTCGTCGCGCTTTTTGTCTTAGGAGGCATCCATATCCCAACAGATGTATCTTCAAATATCAATATTGAAGAGCCAAGATACGATGCTTCCAGTACATCGAATGATGTCTGGAACGAGTCACCATTCCGCACAGTTGCTGTACCTGGCGGATTCAATCTCTCAACCGCTGTCGACTACAGCGACGTGGTGGTGTTAATCAACAATCAATCAGAAGCTAGCCGAACTATTGGTTGGGCGTTTGTAACTGCAAGAAACATCAGTTCTGATCGAATATTCATATTCGATAATTCTTCAACTCCAACGGGCGAAACAATCAATCGAAATCAGTTTGAGACATACTTCCTCGAACCGTTCAGACTTATGTTGTCTGAATACAATGGTAGCGATATCAATTACCTTGTCACAACTAAGGGGATCCCACTGAGAGTTAGTGGCGGAGATAGTAAAGCATCATTTGATCAAGAGATAGCATTAGTCGGAGGAAGTTATGATGCGGACATCGGGTCAAACTGGTGGACCAATCATGGTTATGGGCCATTAGCAGGAAAAGAGATGAAGGAATTCACTAGGGATGAATATGGATTCTTTTTGGTTACAAGGCTAACAGGATATTCTGTAGACACCGCTCTAGAATTGATTGAGAAAGCAAACAATTCTTACGGCTCGAGAGGAACTCATGTACTTGATTTGGCAACAAATAGAAATGAGTCTGGATACAAATTCTGGAATGATGATTTGTATGTGACTAACAGTACTTTGAACGGAACAATGAATCTCCCAGTATACTTTGATGAAGAAACAGAATTTGTCACTAATCTCTCCAATGTAATTGGATATGCATCATGGGGAAGTAATGACGGGAATTGGAATAAGAATTACCTCTCTAATGGCGGCTTTGATACTACTGATACGGCTTGGACTAGCGGTTCTAGATATTGGAATGCTACATCTCCTTCTGTTTCCTCTGGAGACGAATTTAACTGGACATATCAAACACAAACCAAGCAAGGTGGAAATGGAGCATTAGAAGCACAAATATCTACAGATTGTAACCAAGAATCAGGCGAAATGTTGCAGGGAATATTCGCCGAATATTTTGACAATGAAGGAATCAGTTTTAATTCGGCCTCAATGCCTGATTTAATTGATAGAGTTCCAGATCATATTCGTTTAGAAAGTAGTCTTGCTTATTCTTCGTCCGGAAGCCCGTACCCTGGTTTGGATAACCGTTTCAAACATAACTGGGGGGCTAGGTTCAGTGGTTTAATCGATATTCCAGAATCTGGAAATTGGACATTTTATCTTAACTCGGATGATGGCAGTGAGTTATGGATCGATGGACAAAGTGCAATCCAAAATTATGGAATGCATGGAATGAGAGAACATTCAGTAATCCTAAACTTAACCGAAGGCTATCATGATTTTAGAGTTGAATTTTTCCAAGGAGGAGGCCCTCATGGACTAAAATTATCATGGCAGAGTGATAATGTTAGCAAAGCGACAATCCCTTCTTCTGCATTTTACGTTGCAGGAGATTACATACCTCAAAATGACAATCTGATTCATCATTGGAATTTTGATGAAGGTTCTGGAAATCAAACTAATGATAGTTTATCTAATGGTTCTAATTTTACTCTTTACGGTATGAATTCAACCAACTGGAAAACTTGCATAGATGGAGATTGCCTATGGTACGATGGTGTTGATGACTATGCTAAGGTCAATGTCGATGATTGGTTGGGTAATTTTTCAGTCAGTCAATGGGTTTGGGCTAATATTTCCAATCAATCTACCTATGCCTCTACCTTCGCAATCGATGATGCAGCAGGTTCGAATCAATCATTTCAGCATATGATCTCTGGAGGTAAATGGAAATTACACAACAATCAGTCTCTAGCATTTGGAGATGTTAATCCCCAAAAATGGACACATCTAGTAACTGTTTACGAATCCGGATATACAAGGCAATACATGGATGGAGTTTTGGTTAATACCAATTATTTCCCTAATGGTTCGATAAATAATTTTGATTTATACAAATTAGGTGTAAACCGGGCAGGGAATTCACATTTCGAGGGCATGATTGACAATCTAATGATCTGGGACACAGCATTGACCAATGGTTCAATTACAAGCCTAAACCGAGATATTGTCAACAATTGTTCATCGTATTCGGGTAACGGTCAGGGAGTTGCTTACTTAGAAACAACTCACAGTATACCTACTAATTTTACTAACCATGCTTGGGTTGTATACACTCATGGTAAGAGAACTGGAGATGTATTTGGAGAATACAATATTCAAGTTACATCGTATGATTCTAATGGAAACGAATTGAATAACAACGAATCATCTAATCAGGCATTCAACGTAGATTGGAGCTCCAAAAGTATGAGATTTAGACCAGATGCTAATGCGACATCATTCAAAATTAGAATATCTCTCGACATAGTACCTACCTCCACAGAAGGATCGTTATTCATTGATTCAACAGTATTGAGGGTAATCAGGCCACATATGAATTGGGTAAATGGTTCGATAGTAGAAACCGCGGTAAGTACAGGAGCTAGATCCTTCAATTGGGGAACCTCATACGGGCAATCTCTGGTTGCAGATATTCTTGAGGATGGAGCGAGTGGAATCAAAGGTTACGTGTATGAACCATATCTAACAGCAGTATCCTCTCCAAGTGTGCTGTTATCATCTTACACAAGCGGTTTCAATCTAGCCGAGTCATATGCTGCAGCTAATACAATGATTAGTTGGATGGGTGTTGTTGTTGGAGACCCAAAGATGAGTCCTTACGCCGATATTGTTCATGATATCGAAATCATAGATGTTCGAGTAGTGGAAAATGTTTCACAAAATCAGGATTTTGAAATCGAAATCGCACTACAAAATATCGGCCCAGGTGATGCGGTTGGAGAGTTAAGTGTGATTGACAAATTAGGCAGCATCATGCTTGTAAATCAATCTCTAACAATTCCTAATGGCGAGTTAAATGGTAGTCGCCAAATAATCAAATTACAGTTAAACACGTCAAGAGACGGATGGAACAATCTTGTAATCAGATGGCAAGCAACAACCCCAATAAATCCTGAAAGGAATATTGACAACAATATATTCGATCTAACTTTGTGGGTAAACACACCACCCGTAATAGAAGACATCTTTTGTGATTCTACTCAGTATAGCAGAGGGGACAGGTTCGTTTGTAGTATTGAAGCTTCAGATGATGTTTCAGTTGATTCGGTACAAATTGCTTGGAGAGTAAGTTTCGGAAATAATAGTACAGAATGGGTTTGGCAAAATACTGGTAGTCAGGACGGGTTCCTTTGGTGGACAACTATCGATTTACCAGCGGACATCCCTCTTGGTGTACTTGATTTACAGGTAATCTCTACCGACCAATCAAATCTCACGACGAATTCCACTTCACTTGCAATTGCTCAAATTAGAAATGCACCCGCATTCTGGTTTGGAATCCATGTTTCGGGGGTGGATGACTCAGAATGGGGCGGTGCCTCTGTACTTACTTCAAACCCGTATATCGGATTGAGAAGAGGATATGTTACAACACTGAAGGCTTGCGTATTAGATCCCGATCACAATCCGGCAATCGATTTGCCGATTTTCATATCGGAACGTGGTAATATCGATGGTATGTCACATCGTCAAGGTAGCAGTTCAGAGCATCACTGCTACATAGCCTCGTTGACGATTCCAACGCAAACAAGTCTAGATTCATTCAGTCTTGAATTAAGAAGTAATAGTGGAGATTTCTTGACAAGTAGGACTATCAAAATAAGAGACCAAGCCCCTGTAATCGATATGTCAATAGTCGATCAATCTGGAAATCAGGTTGAGAATGTTGTTGCGAGTGGAGACGAGCAACTCAGAATTATAGTGACCGATGCTGATGATACAGTAAGCAATGTCTATGGCGATGTCACAATCAAATGGCCAGGTCAAAGCCCTTACACAATCCCTGTTGTTTTTGATAATGGTTTGTCGATGATTCAATTATCTACAACTGATATAATCGAAAGCGGTAGTCTGCAAATTAATATCTCCGTAACAGGGGCAAATGGGGCGAGTAGCACATCATCTCTCGAAACAACTATTCTATTGAGCCCGCCAACAATATTGTCGATAGACCTCTGCCAAAATGAAACCAAGGTTGATCAATTGATGTTCGGCCAATCTGCCGATGCTGTTGTTCGAATTCATTCATCTCGCCCAGTAGCTTCGGTTACAGCGAATCTTGAGCAATTCGGTTGGATTGTTTCTGCACCATCTCAGGTCCCAGCCAATTGCGGTACTGATGTTCCCGAACAAAACGGAATCTATCATTTTAGAATCCGATTGGATTCATCATTTGTTCCCGGAGAAGGAAGTTTGGGTGTAAGGATAGTTGATATTGATGAAATAGCATCGAATTCTTATCTTCAATTTGAATTCATGCACTCTCCACCAACAATAGAAGTAATCCACGATTTGAATATCTCACATGGCTCTGCATTTGAAGTGCTTGTTGAAATGGAAGATGCCGATGGAATTGACGCGACCTGTGGGATCAACTATTTCCAAAATGGTATTCAGGTATACTCTCGAGAAAATAGCGCGGTTACAGATCTAGATGAGTCCGGTTTCTGGACATCATCATGGATTTTACCGAATAGCTTGTCAGGAAACATGACTTTCAATATCTCTTGCATTGATTGGAGTGACAATACTGTAAATTATTCTTCATCGTTTTACATTGATCCTCCAATTGAATGTGAAGAGGGTTGTGATGATGTCGATGAAAAGGCTGATGAAAGTAGTCAGTCAATATCTACTCCGTTGGCGATTTCAGGGATATTATTGCTACTTGGCACAATAATCGTATTCAGTTTGAAATTTAGATCGAAAGAAGATAACGAAGAAGTTGAAACCTGGAATGTCGAAGAATCATCACCTCAAAGTGATGATAGAATCCCAGAAGGGTGGTCACTTGAAGAATTTTTGAACTGGTTAGATGGTCCTATGCCGGATGATTGGGAAGAAGAGCAATGGCAACAATATCGAGAAAGCCTTGATGATCTAAGATTAACATAGGTTTCATCAAGTTTGAATTCTTGGCTTGTACATGGCGGTAGGATATGTTCTGGTAAACGTCTCTCCTGGCAAGGAGTACGAGGTCTTTCAAATGATTAAGGAGATCGAGAATGTTGTAGATTCAACTCTTCTGTTCGGCGATTATGATATTATTGTAAAGTTAGAAGCTGACACCTTAGGAATCATTGCACAAACTGTAGTTGATATAATTCGACAAGTACCTGGAGTTACCGATTCTAAGACTCTTGCCGGAGCCGAATTTTAAATCTATAGCCAAAAGCAATACTGCTCTAAAGTGGCTTTCGAAAAGGCCTACTGCGTGCAATATGAGGCGCAGTATAGCGGTTTGTTGGGGGAAATATTATAACCTTTAGGAGTTCGTAGGGGTGCCGAGGTATAACCTATGAGCGATGGAAAGAAGTACTTCGTCCTGATGAAGGGCGGAAAAGACACCAGCCAAGTATTTGCAAGCAAACAACCTAGAGGAGCAGCCCTAAAAGCAGCAACTCGCGGTCACACCGACATACGCCTACGCGAGCGTGGAACAAAGAGAGTCCACGTTTTCACTGGCAGCATTACACAGGTAGACAAGCCTGCAAATGGCCCAGCGTGGCTTCCTGACAAGATCAAGAAGGCTAACGTAAAGAAGCAAGGAATCGAGCACCTTTGAACTAAGGATCAAGATTGATTGCTAACACCCT
The DNA here is from genome assembly GCA_003602535.1 of Candidatus Poseidoniales archaeon. Lineage (GTDB taxonomy): Archaea > Thermoplasmatota > Poseidoniia > Poseidoniales > Poseidoniaceae > MGIIa-K1. The sequence goes on along the minus strand of QQSA01000078.1, from coordinate 5,085 downwards.
TTGGGACTTCGCCCTTCACAGAACTTCGGCTCTGTGAAGGGCTTTTTTTAATTTTCAAATCGCTGATTTACCCTTTGGTAAATTACATTCCTTTTTTTATCAAGTTGATTTCGAAGGCATGTGAAAACTAAAATCACCTTACGAGATTTGTTGGCTTTAGGCTTAGGCCTTGCCTTCATCAAGGTAGGAGTGGACCATTTCATAAATCCAGAATGGTATGAACCAATTGTTCCCGAGGTATTGCCTTCTGCAACATTTTGGGTTCTACTCAGCGGTTTCTTTGAAGCAGTACTTGGTTTGATGTTAATCATCCCTAGAACTAGATCTCTAGCATCTGTTGGAATTGCTTGGATGTTAGTTGTACTATACTGGGCCAATTTCAACATGTGGTACAATGATATTCCACTGAATGGAACAACATACGATGATATCTGGCATGTAGTGAGATTAGTGATTCAGATTATTCTAATCATCACAATCACCTGGATAGGTGAGGTAACTCCGTTCAAGGGTAAAGAGAAACTAATCGATATGATGGATGTTTTCAAAGGCCGAATAACTTCTAGTGGATTTTCGACTGGAGACAGAATTGTTGTTGGGGCATGGAATGAATCACCATTTGGAGAATTTACAGATATTATGTGGGCAAAGCCAGATGGTCAAAGAGTTTTGATAGCTCCAAATCAAGAGGTTGCTGACTATGTAGATGCAATGTATTCATTCGATCAAATAGAAATTCAAGATATTTTTGTCAAACATGGTGAGAATAACCTTTCAGTAGACTGCAACTCTATGAAATTGGAATTTGAATGGAATAGAGGTTTCAAAATTCCGTTTAAGCGCTCGTTATTTTTTATTGCAACAGTAGAATTATTCTTTGCAAAACTATTCTTCGGTACTCGCACTCACGGAGTTACAAAGAACCATCGAAAAGAATGGTATGCGATAGATAGGGTCTCAAAAATCACCAATGCTAAGGCAACAATTTCCGGACAAAACCTTGGAAGAATGAGTTCAATGGATGAACCATGTAAATTCGGGTTCAGCGAAGCTCCAAAGAAACCGTCATCCTGTGAAGTTAGAACTCACATTCTTTAGACTCATCACGGATAATTAGGTGGTTGCTGGTACTGCTGTTGCTGTTGNTAATGGGTGTACTCATAATTGGGCCAACACGCATATATTTTCGAATTGGATAGATTATTTGTTTTCTTCTGAATGTTTGAAACTAACCAGGAGAATTAACTTCAGAACTATTTTTTCGTGAAACCAGCAAATATATTGCAACACCGACCGGCATTAGCATTACTCCGAAGAATACTACCGATGCACTTGCAGCGCGCGACACTTTGTTCTCGGTACATCTTACCCACATCCAACGGGTTACGAAAATATCTCCGGCAACCATATGGGCCCATGCTGCTGCAGCACCAGGTTTAGATCCCATAATTGCCGCAAGTCCTTCCAATATGCCGTCAGGATTAGCTGAATCTTTGGCAAGATCGATTAGACCCTGAGGATCGTATAACGTTAAAGCCCACCAGATGAGGATTGGTCCTAAGAAAAACCAGGGCCCTTCCATTGCTTTTTTTGTAAGTTCGTGTTCAGGGAATACCAGCATTCCAAACCAAAAAGGTCCGACCCACATAGTCGTTAGGAAAAATGACAAGTCGTATATGTCCATGATACTAAAAATTACATTTAAGATATAATCCCTAGTTTTTCAACACATCAAATTATCAAAGGTAAGCGCCGACTAGGCTCACAGTCACAAGAATTGGGAGCACAATCATTGGAAGTTTTGGAATTGATTCGGAGAAACCTCGAAGGTTGGCACCAACGATAGTGAGACAGAAAAGTGCTAATCCAACAGCGCTAGCAGTTAGCAAAGCAGCCATAGAACTGGCATCATCCATTGTAAAGCTGCAGATCAAATTGATGGCTGAAATAGCGAGCACACCTCCTCCAATGGCCATACGCATTGCATTCATTTCACCAAGGGCGCTTTCGTGTGCTTCTTTACCGAAAATATCCTCGTTGAACCCCTTCGGGTCAATGTTCATTTTCATTCCAATTATCAGGCATATCGCCCCTACTATTTGCATGGCTATTGCTTCGTCCATGAACTGTGATTGCAAAGCAGCATATAGTGAATGTCGTTAATTCGAGTTTACAGTACTGCACCATTTGTAACACTAGTGTTACAGACTATTTAATTAGAGGTTTTTTTCATTATAGTTCATGCGTAGTTTAATTTTGGTAGGTTTGCTATTGTTAGCATCAACCTCTCCTTTGTTTTCTGTTTATGATAATCTTGAAGAAAGCCAAGAAGTCAAAAATTCCGGATCGGGTGTTTCAGGGGCGAGCGTTTCACCAACTACTGGAACGATGAATGGGGGCCAAAATCTGACAATAACAGGTAGTGGTTTCCTCGATATTGCTACAAACAACCTGGTAAACGATAACCTTACCCATTCATGGTCGACTAGTGTTGCAGACTCTATCCAAGGAGGGCATGGAGCAAACGCCATCGGAGTCACATCAGACGGCGACGTTCACATTGTTTACTTCAATTACGATACACGCCAACTCAAGCATGCAGTGTACGATGGTCAATCATGGAGCCGTTCAGTAGTCTCTACGGCATCTGCTGGTTCACAGTATAGGTTCGTAGAATTGCAAATTGACAGTAACGATCACCTCCACGTTGCTCACTGGGTGACAGGCGATTACCTAAACTACCGTGTTTACGATGGTTCGTCATGGACTCTCAATTATACAACATCAAACGTCGATAGTTATGGCATAAGTCTTGCATTGAACTCACTCAACCATGCGCACATCGCATTCAGTACACCTGGCTATGTTTGCTCGGGGTTGAATCTTGCATACTACAACTCATCGAGTTCTGCATTTACCAAAATCAATCCAGATAGCACAAGTACCAGCCAATACAACGGTTGCTATCCTTCTGTAGGTATCGACTCAAATGACGCCGTACACATCACTTACAGAGATCACAGCAACGGGCGTCACAATTACATCACGAACGAAAGTGGGCCATGGGACAAGTATCAACTTTCAAACACCAACAGCCCCGGTTACTACACAGATTTAGCGGTAGAATCCAATGACGATATTTTCATCATTCAGAGAAACAGTAACGGGATTCGCTATGCGGAGGGGAGCCCTGGTGGCTCTTGGTCTCAAGGAGGCGTTTACAGCAATAGTGGGGAAGAGAATTCTCTCAGCTTGGATGCGAATGACAACCCACACTTGATCCACTGGCACACAGGTACTGACGACTTGATGTACTCTAAGCGCAGCACATCCGGTTCTTGGTCAACGGTCACCGTTGATAGTGGAGCTGATGATACGGGTCGACGTAACTCTGTAACAATCGATCACAATCACCAGATCCATGTTGCATACGCTGACGTAGGCAATAAACAACTCAAGTATGCCACAGTAGCAACAGGATTGGTTAACGATTACACAATTGATGTCCAATTTGGAAACTATAGTAATTCAACGGCAACGGTCCTAAGTGACACGCAGATGTATGTCACCACGCCTGCTGCAACCTCAGCAGGAGATGTGGCAATCGGATTGTGGGATTCAGAGGGTAATTATCATCCGTTGAACCTCACCTACACCTACACCGATCAAAACGATTTGGACAATGATGGTATCGAGAACAGTCAGGATGATTGTCCGAATCTTGCAGGAAACTCAACCATCGACAGCGTTGGTTGCCCTGATAGCGATGGAGATGGTTATTCGAACTCAGGAGATGCATTCCCTCAAGATCCTAACGAATACCTTGACTCCGACAACGATGGGGTAGGAGATAATTCGGACGCCTTCCCGGATGACTCTACAGAGACTACTGACTCGGATAATGATGGTGTAGGAGATAATTCGGACGCCTTCCCGTATGACCCTACAGAGACTACTGACTCGGACAATGATAGTGTTGGCGATAATGCTGACGATTTCCCCAATGACCCTTCAGAAACCGTTGATTCAGATGGCGACGGAGTTGGTGACAATACTGACACATTCCCGAACAACCCTTACGAAACGAGAGACTCTGACGGCGATGGAATTGGAGACAATGCGGATGAATTCCCAAATGATCCGAATGAATGGGAAGATTCCGATGGGGATGGTGTCGGAGACAATTCAGATCACTTCCCAGACAATGCCTATGAGTCAAGGGATTCAGATGGTGATGGTGTTGGCGATAACTCAGACGCATTCCCAAATAATCCGAATGAATGGCAAGATTCCGATGGTGATGGTTATGGTGACAATTCAGATGATTTCCCAAATAATCCGAATGAATGGCAAGATTCCGATGGCGACGGTATAGGCGACAACAGCGACTTGTATCCTAACGACCCAACCAAGGGTGCTGATACAGATGGCGATGGGACCGACGATAGCGTTGACGCGTTCCCGAACGATGCCAATGAAACGGAGGATTCAGATAACGACGGTGTTGGCGATAATGCTGACGTCTTCCCGAATAATCCCTCAGAAACCAATGATTCAGATGGTGACGGTGTTGGTGACAACGCAGATGCCTTCCCAAATGATTCGAGTGAAAGTACGGATTCTGACGGTGACGGTGTGGGAGATAACACAGATGCATTCCCAGCAATCCCCACGCAATGGTCGGATTCCGATGGCGATGGCTATGGTGACAACTGGGGTAATCAATCATGGACGAGCCTGAGAGAACAGTATGGCATAGGCCAATACGTCCAAGGAGCAATACGTTCAGATTACTGTCCTGAAAACGCAGGAACATCGATATCAGACGGCTATTTTGGTTGTGTTGACGACGATGGTGACGGAATTGCAAATTTGTTCGAGGGTGATTCTGAAGATGCCTCAGACGATTCTGAAGATACCTCAGACGATTCTGATGAGGACGAATCTGCTCTTCCTGCAGTAGGGCTAGTTGGAACTTTGGCAGTTTTGTTGGTTTCCGTTGTAGTAAGCAAGAGAAAGCATCCTCTTGATCACTCCTGAATAGAAGTTAAGCCACAACCCTTGTGAGTTTCACTATCAACACTA
>QQSA01000077.1 GCA_003602535.1 Candidatus Poseidoniales archaeon | reverse complement strand
CATGGACCCAAATAGTTACTATGACGATTTGATGAAGCAAGGGTACAGCAATTCTGATGCTACTCACTTCACTCAGCAGTATTACCCAGAATTCCAAGGCCAAGGAATGGCTGCAATGGCACCACCTCCTGGTGGCATGGAAATGGGAGGCATGGCTGCCGGAGGATTCGGCGCTCCTGCTGGAGGCATGGCTGCTGGTGGAGCCGCAGCTGCTGGCGGTGCTGCAGCTGCTGGCGGAGGAATGTCGGTTGCTACTATTGCTGTTGTATCTGTTATCGTTCTTGGAGGTGTAGGAACTGGTGGTTATTTCCTCTACGATTATCTCACAGAACCTGATTTCTATGGTGAAGTTTATTGGTCAGAATATGGTTATGGATATATGTTTGAAGAAGATTCAGTGAATCTTGTATTCCCTGAAATCGATGGCGACTGTGAATATTTTGAAGATTTAGAAATCTATGAAGACGGACAATCGATTGAAAATAGAGATGGAGTATGTGTCATTACTGGAACTTTCGAGGACTACTCATCAGAAGAAAAAGAAGATTACTACAAAATTTGTGCTTCAGAAAACGATGAAGAGGATACAAACTGCTTCAGGGTCTATCCAATGGATCGTGGAATCGTAATGAAAAATGATGGTATTTGTAACATTATGGTCAGCGACATAAGTAATCCCTCATCCTCAATGTTTGATGAAGAAGATTGGGATGGATATGAAGACTGGCAAGAGGAATTTATGGATGTCGCAGAAGAAATTTATGATGATGAGGACGCTCCATCCTGTACTTACCTCCAATTTGACGATTTAGCGGAATCTTCTTCCAGTGAATTAGTAATGTATCGATTTGATGGTAGGGATGTCGGAGGCTTCTCAGGAGATGTTTCTAACGAAACTGGTGACAATCTTGTCCACATAATGATGGAAGATGGTGAGCGATTAAGCTGGTCTGTGCTAAGAATTTCAATAGCGATTGATGGCGCAGCTTCAATGACATGTGATGAGTCCTTCAGAGCAGATAATTATTCACAATGCCAGTATTTTATCGATGAAGGAGATAACTATTGGGATATATATGAAGAGATTACTATTGCCGAAGGCGACGATTACGATCTTTGTAATGATGGATGCGAGGTTAGAGTAACCATCATCAAGATGGGTGTAGGTGGAGATGACGATAAGATGCTTGCCGACGTATATGCATATGCAAATTAATGATTCACTCTTCCTCGGATTTAGAAGCCTGAATCTTAGCATCATTTGCCTTGATTTGTTCCCAAACGATTTCTGCTATGTCTTTGACTTCCATTGGTGAATCAATACTTGATAGTCCATCTGTAACCATGGTCGAACAGAATGGACAACCTACTGCCACAGTGTCTGCACCAGTCTCTGCAAGTTCCTTAGCACGAATTATATTGACTCGGTCGTGATCTTCATCGACGTGTTCTTCCATCCACATTTGTGCGCCACCTGCTCCACAGCAGAATGAACCCCTTCCATGATTCTCGGTTTCAATATCTACTCCGCCGATTGCTGCTCTTGGAGCTTCCAATTCGCCACCTATTCTACCCAAGTAACATGGATCGTGATAAGTCACATTTCCATCATGAGCAGGTGCTGGTAATTTTCCTTCACCCTGCAGGTGATTGATTAGTTGCGAGTGGTGCATAACCTCGATATCTTGTCCTCCAAAGTCTTTGTATTCAGTTCCGAGAGTATGGAAGCAGTGTGGACATGATGCCACGATTTTCTTGACACCTATTTCCTCGAAAGTTGCAAGATTCGTTTCTGCTAACATCTGGAATAAGTATTCGTTACCTGCACGACGTGCAGCATCTCCAGTACATCCTTCTTGCATTCCAAGAATACCAACATCTAATCCTGCCTCTTTCATGATAGAAATTGTATCACGAGCTACCTTCTTGTTACGTTCATCGAACGAAGCAGCACAACCTGCGAAGTAGATGTATTCTGCAGGTTCTGCAACCTTAACATCGAGGTCAGCAGCCCAATCGCCTCGCTCGTGCATTGGTATTCCGTAAGGGTTTGAATCGCTCTCTAGGTTTTCGATTGTTGCCATCAAAGGCATTACTGTGTCTTCTACAGATTCATCGAACTCCATTCTTTCCATCATTAAGTGACGGCGAGCATCAGTCAATTTTGGTACATGTTCAATGTTTACTGGACAAACGTCCACACAAGCATTACAAGTGGTACATGCCCATATTGCGGACTCTCCAAATCTTGAAATTATATCTTCTTCAGGAGCCTCTCCTTTCAGTAATAGTTGTGAATGTTCGTTAGCATATCCGCGCACATCATGAATAATCTGCATTGGGTTGAGATCTTTTCCTGATGCGTAAGCAGGACAGACATCCTGACATCTAGCACAAGAAGTACATGCCCAACCATCGATTAAACTCCTCCATGACAATTGCGTGTACTGGGAAGCACCAAAGGTCTCGATATCTAACTCATCTAATGGTACAGCAGTACCATTCTCATCGACTTGCAATGGTCGCATCTTTGCCATAGGTTGTGTATCGAAGAAGAATACATTTGGAAGTGCCATTACTAAGTGCATGTGTTTGGATAGAGGGATTAGGAACAAGAAGGTACAAATTGCAATCATGTGTAACCAGTAAGCCCAATTTACAATTGTTTGAGTGATTTCAAAGGTATTTGCAACCCATGCACCAATCATTTCGTATGTAGGATCTGGTCCTTCTCCTGCTTCTACAACGAAAGCAGTTGTACAGATAGTCATAATCAGAAGTAGAATTATATTACCTTCAAGTTGGCTCTTACCTTTCAATTTCTCAGGAGTGAATAGTACTCTACGGTTTAATGCTAAGAAACAACCGATAAGAGCACTTGTGTAACCTAATTCAACCATTCCGTTCCATATTGGATTAAGGAATTCAGGTAACAGGTGTTCACTGAAACGGTTTCCGCTTGCTAAATCAAACATATCAGTTGACAACATTAGGAATCCCCAGAACATCAGTACGTGCATACCTCCTGCAACTGGGTCTTCTAACACCTTACGCTGACCGAGCCAAACACTAGCAGTCTCCTTCAGACGAGAACCCCACGAATCGAAGCGGTTATCTTTAGCTCCAAGAAGAACTAATCTTGTGGCTTTTTGGACTTGAAATGTGAAAAAACCGATTGATACAACGCCTAGTACCAATAGTATATACCAACCAGAAATTCCGGCATAGGTGACATCAAGTGGATGTTGCATCGACTATACGAAGCGGACTCACTCCTTCAACCCAACGGCCAAGTACCACGGCCACAACCGGTCATCATGGTGCAGGCTAGTGCCCCGGGAAAGTGTATTCTCTTTGGAGAACATGCTGTGGTTTACGGCCAGCCTGCAGTTGCTGTTGCAATCGATCAGAGAATGACTGTGAGTCTTGAGTTGAATGATGTTTGGAGAATTGATGGGATGAGGTTTCATCCAGAGCGGCATCCACATGTTGAAGCACTCAAACAAAGACTCTGGGCCGATGGGCCACCTCTATCAATCAAGGTTCAAGGAGATATTCCGCCAGCCAGTGGGCTTGGTTCTTCTGCCGCATTATCGGTTGCTGCAAGTGCTGCATTGAGATGTGCAAGAGGGCGTCAAATCAAAGATGATGATTGGGGAGAAGGTTGGACTGCTGCAAGACCCAATTCTGTTTACACCGGACCTTGGGAGATTAAAGAGGGCGATTCTCTCGAAATAGGTAGTAAATCAGTGGATGTAGATGAATGTGCGATTCTAAGTCATGCAGTGGAAGCCAGTGCACAGGGAGGGAGAGCATCTCCTTTAGATTCCAGTACATGCTCTCATGGAGGATGTATTGTATTATCAGATAATGTTGAATCTGAATTGAATTGGCTTTATTCAAGACAATTGAACGATGTTTCTTGGGAAGTTCATTCAGTTGTGTTACCAGATTCTATCGATGACGTGTGGCTAGTAATTGGTAACACAGGAATACACGCTCCTACATCGG
>QQSA01000076.1:5835-9982 GCA_003602535.1 Candidatus Poseidoniales archaeon | reverse complement strand
AAACAGTTCCATCTGTTGCAGATGCATTTACTTTCTTTACGCCACGAATTCCAGTTAATGTCAGAGTAATCTTTCTCTCGCATCCCCCACAATCCATACCTGAAACCTTGAATTCAACCTCTTCTGCACGACTGAATAGCCCCATATCTAACTGTAAATTGCTCTACATCTTCAATGCGATGGTTGATAGATGAGTGACTATCGCAAAGAATCATGGCAATCACAGCCGAAGAGGTACTCAAAGAGATTGGACCTGTTCAAGAAGTTCTTGACGCTCATGATGGAGTCGTCACTGTAATCGACACTGCCGACGGTAATGTAATGCTCTCGTTAGATGGTGGATGTGTCGGGTGTTCATCCACCCCGATGACTGCAATGCAGATTTATTATTCATTGAAGCAATTAGATACAGTAAATGATGTTGTTTTCGTAAATGGAGAGTTGCCAGAGTACATGCGTACATTCATCGACCAAAAAATGGCCGATGAAGCAAAGAATGAGGGAGAAATCTTCTGATCATTCTTCTTCAGATTTTTTGCCTATAGTGTGGGGATTTGCCCCGAATGAAACATTCTGACCTTTGATGTTTAACTTAGCTGCAATTGCGATAATTACACAAAGCAATGATAGCGGTTTGGGCAGATAGTTCGACCCCCATAATTCGCCACCTGACAAAGATAGCCACCAAAGAATACCTGCTGTGACCAACAATGAAACCATAATGAAGTTTTGAGCCATTAACTCAAGCTTCTCACTACGGGAAAAAGTTGCAATAAAGATGAATGCCATCAAAGAAATAAAGCACATGGATTGGGCGAGGTATTCGATCGTCTCGGTCTCGACCATGGCTATGCCATTAGGCAGGGGTTCTTCAACCCGCACCCATTGGAAGAGTCATGGCAGGCTCATCTTGGACTCTACCCAAGCCTCGGATGAAGGGGCCTCCATTCTTTAGTCGGAATCAAATCAGTACGGCTTTACACCAAATGGCTGTATTGCTGGAATTATCGGGTGCGAATATGTTTCGCACTAGATCTTATCAAAATGGCTCTAGACTAATCGGTTCGCTATCTCAAGACCTTGGAGAATTGGTTGCTAGTGGAGAGTTATTCGAATTGAAAGGTATCGGCAAGGGGTTAGGTTCTGCTATCTCACAAGCTGTTGGAGAAGGGCTCTGGCCAGAAGATTGGATTTCACTCCATGAAAATACGCCTGAAGGTCTAATTCAAATGCTTGGAATACCAGGAGTAGGACCTAAGAAAATCAAGACATTGCATGACGAATTAGGTGTGATGTCTGTTGCTGATTTACAAGAAGCATGTGTGAAAAATGAGGTCGCCCCAATGAAAGGCTTCGGTGCCAAAAGTCAGCAAAGAATTCTCGATGGAATCGACTTGTTGGCTAGATTCTCGGCACGAAGAAGACTCGATATCGGACTGAGATATGGACAGACATTCTTGTCTATGATTCAGGAGTTATCCGGTGTAGAACGAGCTGAACTTGCGGGTTCAGCACGTCGAAGAAGAGAGACTATTGGCGATTTGGATATTGTTGCAGCAGTTCAACCTGAAGATGTAGAAATGGTAACCAATGAAATTCTGTCTTTGAAAGGAATTGCCGATGTAAAGGGAGCAGGAGATTCGAAAGTATCTGTAATTCTAGATACTTCGATATTTGATGGAGGGTTTAGTCTTGGCCATCTTGATGCTAATGTTTTGGACGCAATTGGTGGTGAAAGTTACGAACAATTGGAATCTGGTGGCACGATTGATGCTCAGGTTAGATTGGTTCCGCCTCATGTATTCCCATTCACTTTAGCTTATTTCACAGGATCAAAGGAACACAATATCCGAATGCGACAAGTAGCTCAGGATAAGGGTTTGAAATTGAATGAATTCGGTCTAATGCCTGAAACGGAATTAACAGGACTTGAGGCTGCCGCCACTTCACTTCCTGCTGTTGATGAAGCTGATATTTACTCACATTTGGGGTTGGATTTTGTAACTCCAGAACTTAGAGAAGATATTGGTGAAATTGAAGCCTCAGCAGTTGGAAAATTACCAGATTTGATTACCTTGTCGAACATAAAAGGCGCACTGCACAATCATACGACTCTTTCTGATGGAGAAGCAAGCCTGGAGCAAATGGCAGATGCTGCAAGACGTATGGGATGGAATTGGCTTGGAATTGCTGACCATTCGCCTACTTTACAAGTTGCACATGGCGCTAGTGCAGAAGATTTGCTAGCTCAACATGGAAAAATGCAAGATTACAATGAACAATGGAAGAATGATGGAGTTGATTTCAAATTATTTTCAGGAGTTGAATCCGATATTCTAGAAGATGGACGATTAGATCATCCTGACGAGGTATTAGCACAAATCGACTATGTAGTAGCCAGTGTACATGCTATGGGACGATGGAGGAGTAGGGATGAATCTCAAAATACAGAGGACTTGTTAAAGTGCCTAGATCATCCTGCAACTACTGTTCTAGGTCACCCTACTGGCAGAATTTTACAAGGTAGAGATGGATATGAAATCGATTTGCATACTGTTTTAGAATATATGTCTGAATCAAACAAAGAAGGAGTATTGAAGGCTGTTGAGCTCAATGCATCACCTTACCGATTGGATTTAGATTGGAGATTCTGCAAACGAGCCAAAGAGCTAGGAGTGCCCGTAGTAATCAATCCTGATGCTCACTCAATCAAGGGATTGGGCGACATCGATTATGGAGTAATGATCGCTCGGAAAGGATGGCTAGAAAATGACGACATCTTGAATTCTCTAAGCGCAGAAGAAATGAGTACGAGACTACTGGGGTGATTTAATGAGGTTCCTTCGTTCGCTAATTATTGGACTGCTTTCGATATTTCCGGGTACCATTATTGGTTACCTAGGGTGGTTAGCAAGTGGAGCATCAAAAGACAACTATTCTCCTACCGTCATCATATTCTGCAATCTAATTCCTCTTGGGTTTGTGTTTATTGGATTCTTTTGGTCTTGGATGAATGGAGAAGAATATTCAGCACGAATCCAAAGGTGATCCTATGAAACGTAGTGAGAAAGCATCTAGAATCTTGAAGATGCTTGAAGAATTATATCCTGAAACTCCCGTTCCCCTGGATAATGATTCACCGTTTCAGTTACTCATTGCAGTATTGATGAGTGCTCAGACTACTGACAAAAAGGTGAACCAAGTTACACCTGAATTATTCCGACAGGGGCCTGATGCTGCGAGAATGGCTACCTTGGAAGTAAGTCATATTCAGGAGATGATTCGTGAAGTAGGACTTGCTCCAACCAAAGCCAAGAACATCTCCAAATTAGCCAAGATATTGGTTGAATCATATGATGGAGATATACCCGATACTTTCGAAGGATTGGAAAGCCTGCCCGGTGTTGGACACAAAACAGCAGGAGTTGTCATGGCTCAAGCATTTGGAGTCCCCGCTTTTCCAGTCGACACTCACATTCACAGACTTGCTGCTAGATGGGGACTTTCTAACGGCACTAATGTAGTCAAGACTGAAAAAGATCTCAAGGCAATCTTTCCAAAGGAATCTTGGAACAAACTTCACTTGCAAATCATATTCTTTGGAAGGGAATACTGCCCTGCTAGAAATCATGACTTGACTCAATGCCCGATATGCTCTTGGGCTGCTACTAAGAAACGGATTGCTGAGGAGATGCGTCGCTAATCACGTCGTGAACATTGATGATGCACCATCAAGAACAATGGATGACAATAGGCTTGCAATTGCAGCAACCCATAGCAGCTGAATAGTCTGACCGACAGCACTTGTAAAACCGCCACCACGTAGCCTTGTAGCAATCATTGATACTGCCAATACCTGTATCAAAATTAGTATAGATACTATTATTTTGAACATCATAATATTGTCTTCAACTGCACTGGGATCTTCCATTACAGGTAATACGAAGCCGCCAGCAGAATCAGTTATTGCAGCAATATCTGTAGATTCTGCGAGACTGGTTGCTACTCCTGCAATAGTCTCACCCAATTGTAAAACAATTGAAATTGTAACATTTAGAGATACTACAGATGAGATGAGTAATCCTAATGCTACACCCCACATCGTTGATGCTGACAAACTACGACGCCTTCTCAGAGAAAGAAGGTT
>QQSA01000076.1:0-5750 GCA_003602535.1 Candidatus Poseidoniales archaeon | reverse complement strand
GCAATTACTGCGGAATTAGTATCTGCAGCGAAATAATCCCAAGCTCTTTCACTGTCGATACGAGTTGACAAGCGCTTTTCTAAACGGTCAATAGATTGGTCTAATGTCCCGAAATCGATTCCTCTTAGTGCTCTGATAGTTGCACTTGGTTCAGCACTTCTAGCCTGAGCAGTACCACCCAATGCCCTAATGAAATCAGGATATGCTTCATCTCTTCGCAATACATTCTTCTCCTCACGTTGAACAAGAATTGAAGGGATTAGTAATGGTGTAAGTGGAACTGCGAGGAGGATTAGTCCATATTTATCCCAACTAACTGTCAGCCCTTCCCAATATGTGATTATCACCAATATGGTAAAGATTAGCAAGATTATACTAACTATGCCTGCACCTAACCAAGTCTGCTTAAACAGTATGCGGAATGGGGTAGTGAACTCGTCTCGGGCAAATGTCTGATCATCAGGAATTGTTGCTCTAAACGCAAATAAGGCTCCAACTTGAATCACTACAAACAAAAATCCTGCAAGAAGTAACCATCGAAGTCTAGTTGCTATATCGATAGGAGTTTCACTGCCACCATTACCGATTTCAAACAAAACAAGATGAATACCTGCTACGACTAAACCGAATAATCCAGCAGAAACAAGAGATACGTAAATTTCCTTCAGCGTATCTACACTCTCTAATCTGGTATCATAGAGAGTGTTGTATTGTTCAGCAACAGTTTCTTGCTCTGCACGCATGAAGGCGTCAATTGGTTGACCTGCTTCAATAGAGAATGCCATCCGATCAAGGAAATCGGACCATAATGGAGAAGGGGATTGTTTTGCTACAATTCTCGCAGCTTCAGGTAAAGAGGTATGCCATTTGTCGACAAGTGTTTCAATTCTCTGAACTTCTTGAGCTAATTCACCATAATCTTTCATCTGTTTCAAGATATCAAATATTGTGTCAGCACCTACTTCTCCAAGGGATAAAATACCCATGCGTGTAATGAACATGTGCATTTCTTTCTCGATTTTTATTGCTGATTGATTTACTTCAAGAACCGGGAAATAAATCGCTGCTCCACCAGACAAAACTGGTAACAAAATCAGAAGAAGTATTCCTGTAAAACCAGCGAATAGACCGCCTTCAGAAAAACCACCTGTCAACCATATAACTAGTAAAGCCGTTAACAGACCTGCTATTGCTGCAGGCATTATGAAGTATAAAAGAAAACGAGATGCTGGCATTTCTAGGCGACGCAGAGCAATCTGCCAAATCGCCATACGTTCCATTTAATCATCTCCAATTTCAGCGTTCAGTAATGCTAACCCAGGTGTCAATAGCAGCGCGGAATGCATCCCAACCACCATTGTAGTAGAGGTTCAGTAGATCGAATACATCGTCATAATGAGTTAATCCTCTATCGACCATTGTCTGAATTGCTTCAGTTCTACGCATTACTTCATCATATACATCTCTCTTATTTTCAAACCCAGCTAATGCTGCAATTTTATTCTCTAATAGATGCGATTGGAACATACCACGGAAGTAGTGTTTATCCTTGATTGGATCCCATTCGAACATACCTCTAGTTAGGACACCATCGCTATGTTTGTTGTAGCCAATAACTTCGTCAATTCCGGTAATACGTCGAGCAATACCACCATTCAACTCTACTACTTCTTGGAAAATTGCGAAGTTTAAGTTGTCGAAGAAACGGATTGGAACATTGATTGGATCTCCAGTGAATCTTTGAATCATCTTGACGATTGATGATGCGTGGAATGTTGCAATAACAGGGTGACCTGTCTGCATAGCCTGGAATGCTGTCGCACCTTCTACACCACGTATTTCACCAATGATAATGTATCTTGGACGGGAACGCAATGCTGCTTTCAGAAGGTCGAACATTTCAACTCGACTTTCTTCATTCTTTGAATCTCTAGTAACAAGCCTCTGCCAAATCTTGTGCCTAACCTTCACTTCAGGAGTATCTTCAGCTGAGTAAATCTTGACATTGTGATCGATAAATGGTAAAATCGCATTCAATGTAGTAGTTTTACCAGATGCTGTTTCACCACTAACCAATACAGACATTCCATACTCTAGACACATCCAGATGTATGCAGCAACTTGTGCACTCATAGTACCCCATTGTACTAATTGAGTTACAGAAATTGTTTCTTCAGCGAACTTTCTAATTGTGAATGATGGACCTAGCATCGATACGTCATCTGAAAATATAATGTTGATACGAGAACCATCTAGTAACGCACCATCGATAATCGGTTTGTTGTCTGAAACCGGGCGTCCAATACGCTCAGACATCGCTCGCAAATATCTAGCCAGCAAATCCCTTTCACGGAAACGAATGTTGGAAGTAACCATCCCGAATACTTTGTGATCCATGTGGACATGTTTCAGTCCTACAGAGTGAATATCTTCCAGCATTTCATCTGAAAGAAGAGGCTCAAGTGGACCGTTACGGATTAGA
The DNA here is from genome assembly GCA_003602535.1 of Candidatus Poseidoniales archaeon. Classification (GTDB taxonomy): domain Archaea; phylum Thermoplasmatota; class Poseidoniia; order Poseidoniales; family Poseidoniaceae; genus MGIIa-K1. The sequence goes on along the minus strand of QQSA01000076.1, from coordinate 3,268 downwards.
TCTCTAATGATAATGTAGCGCAACCTATCACGTTGTTCTTTGGTTACTACTATTCTCTTGTCATCCATACCAAGAACTTCCCACATACGGCCCTGTCTTCTAGCAACATTCCTGACTTCTGTGTCGAGTACGGTATACCTATCAATCATACCAGATAGAATATTTTCAAATTCATCGTCTGTTGTAAAACTGGGCGCAGTTGGTGCTTCTTGGAGAAGAACCTCGATCAAACTGCGTCTAATATTTTCTTCTTCATCGGTCAGTTGCGGTTCTAGACCAAACCACAGAGTTTGTCCTTCTGAACCATCGGCGTCGACTGGACGATACATATGTACGAAAATAGGCTCTTTCGTGATGTAAATCAAATTCATTGGTTCCATTTTCCTTGCATCTCGGTCCAATGGCCCGTAATAGTACGGCCTACTACCATACTTAGCTTCGAAATCTTTGACCCAAAGAGCAACGTGCGGATGAGCCGCCATGACCGATTCTAAATCGCCACGCTGAAATTTAAGATTTTCATCTACCATCAGCTCACCGCCGTAATATCAACGATGAAGCCCATGTAAGGTTCTACTCTCCATCCTACACTTGCTTGAACTGGTCCTGCTGCGCGTAAAAATCTAGTAACTACAATCGTTCTCTTGATTTCTCCACCAACGAAACCTGCATTCAAATCGAGTAGTACTTCGCATGATGAGCGTAATTTGTGTAATAATTTTTCATCCATCTCTGATGGATCGATAGTTAGTAAAATTGATCTCGAGTCACTGCAGACTCTTCGCAATTTTTGGAGTGCGATTAATTGTTGAGATGTATCTAATCCTGTAGGCATCAATGCTGATGCAGAATCTACAACTACAACATCTGATTTTTCTATTGCTTCGGATTCAAGTACGTCGAATAAATCAACACCTTCTTTCGTTTCTGCAATTACTCCAAATCGGGAGAAAATTAGCAATCTACCATTTGCAATATATTCGGTTACTGGATAACCGATGGATTCCATTTGTTCAATCCATCCACGAGTAGTTAATTCTGTAGTGATTACCAAAACTTTTGAGCCGTTTTCTAGTAAACCAAAAATCAATCTTTGACTGACCAATGATTTACCACCACCAACCTCTCCTTGAACCATCCATAGGCTTCTGTTAGGCAGTCTCGCACCCATTGCATTAGCCAAGCTATCCTGTTCTAGAGTGAACTCATAGCCGTCTTCGACTGGTTTTGGTGCATCATCAAACACTTAACCTCACCTCGGCTGTTTCAGAGTCCACACCTTTAGATCCATCTACAGATGTAGATTCAACTATGATTGTAACTATCACTAGCTCTTGATCAGAATAACTGAAACTAGGGTCAGAAACTGTAACTTCAAGAACATAATTTGGAGCCCAAACTCCGTTCGTAGGATAAAGTGTAGATGCGCCTACTGTGGCGGAAGCAACGCCATCGACGAATATTGAGTATGATGATTTGTCCAATGAACGGACACCTGTGTTTTGGAAGAATAGTGTGATCTCTTGATTTGCACCTGCGGTATTCAAGAAAACATCTCCTCTATCGCCGCTGAAAGAAACATCTGTTTCGGCATTAGCGACTCTTTCAGCAGCATTATCTCCATTTGCTTCTGCAACATTTCCCCAAGATTCGATTAGGACTACAGATGCAGCACCACTGAGTAACAGAGATGTTACCAGCATAATCATGCTACTTACTCCGCCATCAGCCATAATCTCACCTCATGCAACAGTAGACGATTTGGTAACACCGTCTACTGAGATAGCAATTCGACTGACTGTAGCTTGTGCACCACTGTCATAGTAAAATTGGAATGTCTCTCCTGGGAAAATGGTATTTGGAGAATAACCTTCATGCCCATCAGAGAGATTTATTGGGGCACCACCGTCTGTAAACAGCCATGCAAAGTCTGTTTTCACATCCTTGCCACCATCATTGGTGACGTTTACGTATACCAAGTTACCAAGGGTTGCTGTTATGTTTAGATTGGTGCCGTTGTTTGAACCAGTGACCTCCAGATAGTACGTGGAGGCGTAGAGATACGATGATCCGTGGTCAAGGATAGTTAGTCCTGTTACTGTACCACTGGAGATCACTAGGTTCGCGCTGAAGGAGCCAGCACTGCCATTTACTTCGACCAGAGTTGAATTCCCTGGGGTCGATGAATAGCCAGTTCCTGGATTATTGATGGTGTAAGACACCACCGCTCCTTCGACGTTAGTCGCGTCCTCAATTGTGAAGATTGAGATGGGTTCAGCAGTCGCCTCGATTTGTGCAATGGAATCATCCACTTGCGCTTCGAGTGTAGCCATCGCTAATGCGAATACTACAAGCATGGAGGTTCCTACCACCATCGCTCCAACTGCTACGCTACCCATTTCACTCTTCACCTCTGAGTGCTCGTGCTCGTCTCCAATTGGAGATCATAGCCGAGAATGTTAGCAATTCTCTGTGTGGCAAATGGTCCTCAAGAGCGCTCTCAGTATCACCTGGAGCGGCCATTTGAACAATTGCCAAAACTTGTCTTCCTTCATCTGCAGTAAGCATTCCAGAACTCATCGCTTTTTGAGCGAATGAGACTGAAGCCATACCTGAAAGATGATCAAGCAGAAGTGCTGCTACGGCCGGCGCGCCGACCGTTCCATCTGCACCATCTCCTAACTCCGCCGGAGCGATTAGGAATGGATTAGATGCCAAAGCCTGAGCTTCATATAGCTCTAATAGAGGTGCTGAATCTTCTGTCATCAAACGATCTGATGATACTCCACTGATGACTTCTCCAGATGCTGTAACTATAGTATCACCATCTGTAATTTCAATGTCACCAGATTCAGTAGATTCTCCAGATTCTCCGGATGCCACGACCTTAACAGGGGTACCATCTTCTAATCTGGTTTCAACCATACGTAGAACATCTTCCACCATATCTAAGCGACTGGAAATCAGTCGTTCAAGACCTGATGTGTCCACATTAGCCTGAACATTTGCACCGGCAGCAGCTGTTGCTGCCGTAGGCAAAGATCCAGAACTATTCAGACGAGCTCTTGCAGGGCCTGGTGCGATAGTCCAAGCGTCCTCTTCTGTTAACTCACCCTCATCGGGCATAGGGACTTGCTCTATCGCAATGTTAGACATTACGCGCAAGCGCTCCTCAGAGAGGTCGCCTGGATTGTCACCAGACTTATCACTGCTACCAAATGGCCAAGCCATCTTTGTTCCTCCTTTGAATATAGCCACCTAAAACCTC
>QQSA01000075.1 GCA_003602535.1 Candidatus Poseidoniales archaeon | reverse complement strand
AGCATGCCCGAAAGACGGGCTAATCGCTCTTGCGAGAAGTTCTCCATGTGCATGCGAATGCCAAGTGGTAAATGAGACAATCTATACATTTACTAAGAATTTGGCATTTTTCACCGATTAAATTTCATCCTCATTGATGGAAATTTATTCGACTACTACGGTACCCGTCATATTACTATGATAAGCACAGTAATAATCAAAATAACCAATTTGATCAAATATCACAATATAGAAATCGTGTTTTGATAATTCACCAGAGTCAATATTTCCTTTATTTTCTGTTACAGTGTGGCTCATTGAATCTACATTGAACCACATTACTGAATCGCCAGCATCAATAGTGATAAAGTCATCAACAAATTCCATACTTTCGATTGTTACTATATGCATTTTGTGACTAGCATTAGAATTAAAATATCCATCATGAACATCAACTTCGCAAGTTACTGAAGTCAGATTATTACCGGTGACTTCGAATGTAGAGTAGTTAAATCCAAGGGCAAAAATATCCTCGTGAGATAATTCATCATTTACATACCAAGAGAACCTGTATTCAAGGTTATCTCCATCTATATCAGACGCTAAAGTAGTACAATTGTATTCACCACCATTTTCATTCATTGTAAAATCAATATTAATCGATTCAATTACTGGAGGGGTTTCATTGTAGAGAAAATAATCAGATTGGATATAATCTAATGCAAATGGCCGATCACTGTCGAATTCAATGTATCCGTAATCCAGAATATATTGAATATCTCCAGGTCTGTATAAACTTAATGAACAGGAAATCTGATCTCCTAATTGTAATTCAATGGATTCAGATTCAGCGTGTCGATCATAATTTGTTCCATCAAATACGTTACTTGTAGTAAAGTCGCTAAACCATGGATGATTGTCTCGATAGACAATCCAACTATGTAAAACAGAATATTCTGGATAGTCATCAGGTACAAATAACTCATATTCACATATGAATTCACCATTTTCATTTTCTGAAACAGAATGATAATTCGTTAATGGCACCCTCTCTGTTACAAGCCTTCGTTCACCCACTTGGAATGTGTGATTTGCTATTGGGTCGAAGGCATCAAAAACACATACAATATAGTGTTCAAGCATCTCTTCAGTTACCAAAAGACTCTCGTCAATGATAGTAGGGCCTTCCTGATGGTTAACCTGGATAAGGCGCCAATGTTGGTTTGAAAAAACATACGGGTAATCAGTACCAAGGGGTAGAGTTTGATGTTCAATATTTTCCTCATCTAAATTGCAAGTTATTTCCAATCCAGGGTGAATTGAGCCATAATAACCCGGTTGCTCCTCATACGTAGTCATAGTGGCTAAAGTTGAATTAATATTCCAAACTGAATCACTGTAAACTCCATAAGGACTAAGAATATGAGATTGAATATTGTAATCATAGGTATCAATAAAGAAATTCATAACATCAGGTCTTACTTCATTGGAGCATACATTGCGTGGTATGTCATCATATGAATCTACATAATGTACCCCATTATTATCGATGATAACACTGTCGAAACTCCAAGACCACCAAGACGCATTAGGAGTTTCTTCCCAATATTCAAAAAGCCAATTTGCTAATTCGGCTTCATATGTTTTTCCAAGTGTATCATAGAATGAAATATTCAATCCTGAGACTTTTTCCTTCATATCTAATACATCAGCATGCCATGAAATATAATATTCATTATTATAATCTTCATCATTCAAGTATCTATAGAAAGAATCGCTATTATACATTAGTAAGACTTCACATATAGAATTTTGTTCACTAGACTGTCTGATATTGGAGATTGTTTCATCCGTAATAACTGGAGCCTCCCAATTGAAATTTACAGGAGGAGGATGCATTATTTCAACTAAATCTTCTATTAAATCTCGTTGAGATGGTAAACAAATTTTTGTTGATGCTTCATCAATGCTTTCAGCCCATCTATCCAATGATCCTAATCCTATTACTTGATTAGAATCTATAACATGGAACTTCCGATAATTTACTGATGTATCAACTTCACCATTTCTCCAATCATATAAAGCGGGCAATTGAGATTCGCCTGTAATTGATTCAAGATTTGCAATCCAGAAAGATATTGAAGTACCATCTGGATACAATGACTCGAATTCTCTGATCGCTAGTACAAATTTCTCTTTAACGATTATATCACTGGCACTCCATTCATTAACGGTAAGAAGAATCCCACAAACACCTTCAGAATCCAATATACCCGAGTTAATCATTTCATCAGTCAATGTGACAATTGTTTCATTAGAAATTATGGAATCATTATTTTGGGAATTGTTGGTTTGATTAGTATCTACATCTGTAGAATTGTCCTTACAAAGTGGTGATCCTGAGCAATCAGGATCATCGCAATCAAATAACCCATCTCTATCATTATCTGCTAAATCTGAGCATTCTCCAATGTCGTCTCCTTCATATTCGATAGTGTTCTCATTTTCACTTTCATTTTCTTGCTCATCTTCCGAATCGTTAGAGTCATCTGAACCAGTGCAACCTGCTAAAGTCGAAAGAAGAAGAAGAATGATTATGGTTAGAGGCTTGTAATTCATGTCAGTCCCATACTTTACTGACATATAGTCGTAAGGGTCGTAACGAAAAAAATAATTCTCTTGGATACAAGGAACAATGCAAACATTCATCATCTCCTTACGCACGCTGTCCAAACACGCAGTGTGTGAGTGATAATTATGGCTAACATATCTTACCTAGAAGACCCTCTAGAAACAGAGGAACTTTTTGAGAAGTTATGCCAACCAGTTAGGAATTGGTTTAGAGATAAATTCCCCGATTTCACCAAACCTCAGAAACTCGCAATTCCTTCAATTATGGACGGAGACCATCTGCTACTTTGTTCACCAACTGGATCTGGTAAAACTTTGACAGCATTCCTGACAATTATCGATAAATTAGTTCGTCATGCCCTTGAAGGAACATTAGAACAGAGAGTATATTGTTTGTATATTTCCCCAATAAAGGCGTTGGCAAATGACATTCAGAAAAACTTGATTGGTCCTCTAGCAGAGATTGAAGAAAAGTATCTTCCTGATAGAGCTCAAGGTAAAATCAGAGTTGGGCTAAGAACTGGAGATACGCCGCAATCTGAGCGCCAGAAAATGTTGAGAAAACCTCCTCACATTCTAATCACAACACCTGAAAGCATGGCAATCGCAATTTCTTCCCCGAGATTCCAGCCGATTGTATCTAATGTAGAATGGATCATTATTGATGAAATGCATTCACTTGTACCCACAAAGAGAGGGGTTCACCTAGCTCTAACAATATCATTACTTGATACAATTCTCGAAAGGCCTGTTCAAAGGATTGGTATTTCTGCCACAATGGAACCGCTTGAGACTGTTGCTGAATATTTAGTTGCTAGCGATGACCGTGAAAGCCGTACTGGAGGACAGTCAGTAAAAATTGCAAAAATTAGTGGGGCAAGAGAATTAGATTTGGATATTCTACTCTGCTCACCAAAATTCAGTGATCTTTCAGTAATGAAAGTACTCGAAATGAATGTAGAAATGATTGCAGATTTAATCAGCGCCCACACTACAACTCTTGTTTTCGCAAATACTAGGAAGATGACTGAAACCCTAGTACAAAAATTGCGTCCATTCCTCGGGGATCTGGTTGCAGGTCACCACGGTTCAATGGATAAGCGGATTCGTTTAGATGTCGAAAGAAAATTGAAACTTGGACATTTGAGGGCCGTTGTTACATCATCATCTCTCGAGATGGGAATTGATATTGGTTCGGTTGACATGGTTGTTCAAGTCGGTTCACCTGGTGATATTGCTACAGCATTACAAAGAATTGGACGTGCTGGACACCATGTAGGAGGAATTCCAAGGGCACGTTTCCTACCATCAAGTGTAGATGATTTGATTGAATTGGCAGCATTACAAGCAGCGATACAAACGGGAGATATGGATTTACTAGACTTCCCACAAAATTGTCTAGACGTTTTGGCTCAATTCCTAATCGGACTTGTTATTATCAATGAGAGAGATATTGATGAAGCATTCGAAGTTGTCACCAGTACATGGTCTTATAGAAATTTAGAGTATGATGACTTCATTGAAGTTTTAGACATGTTAGAAGAAGAAAGGCGTGTATGGGTTGATTGGGAAGAGAACCTCTACGGAAAGCGAGGATATTCTCGAATGATTTATTATACGAATATTGGAACTATAGCACCGGATAATTCCTATCTAGTATTCAATGCTGAAGGAAGTATCCTGGGACAGTTGTCTTCTTCTTTCGTGGCAAATTTGCGTGGCGGAGATGTTATTCTGTTGGGAGGTTCAACTTACAGAGTTACCAATATTCAAGGAACAAGAGTCAATGTGGCATCCGTTACAGGTTACAGACCTACAGTACCTTCGTGGAGTGGTGAAGCGAGAAGTCGTTCTCGAGAGCTTTCTGGAGCACTTCTAGATTTGATTGGACACACAGTTACTGCACTTAGAAGGCAAATGGATCCTCGTAACGTCTTACGAGATGCATATGGACTGAGTGAGGGAGTTTCAAACACTATTGCTCGTCACCTGGAAGAACATACACTTGACTCATTCCAAGTACCAGATCCCAATCGCTTGATTGTTGAACAGATTGTTTCAGGAGGTATGCCCACATATCTCATTACATCATGTAGAGGAAGAGGATTCAATACAGCGCTTGGATATTTCATGGCTGGGCTTGCAGAACAAGATGGCATTGCAGTACTGGAACTTTCATTTGACGAAAATGGTTTGTTAATTAAGACAAGTCAAGAAGTTGATCCAGGAAAAATGTATGAGTCCTTCCAATCAAATAACCATCTAGAAATTATTGAAAGATACATTGTCAATACTCAGATTTTCGCTAAGCGTTTCCGCGAAGTTGCTGGCCGGTCATTGATTATTCCAAAGAGAATTGGCGCAGAAGAAGTAAGTCCTCAGCAATTCCAACAAAGGGCTGATGCACTATTACAACGCCATCGATCAATTGAAGATTCTTTGCTAATCAAGGAGGCTAAAGCAGAAATTATGTTTGGAGATATTGACATAAAATCGCTCAATGAATTCCTTGAAGCAAGTAAAGAATCAGAAGCAAGAATTGTTCACACAAAAGTTCCTGTTCCATCTAGACTCGGAATGAGCCTTTACATGAGTACATTCGAAGATTTACTTTCGATGAAAACAAGGGCATTTTTGGTCAAGGATATCGACCCAGAGATCCTTCGAAGACTCTTGGGTAATAGAAGTCTAGCAACTGAACTGACAGATGAACAATTGAAGGACTACTATACTGGAAAAGTTCCTAACCCTACAAATTCTTCAGAGTTATTGCATTTGATGAGCAAGGGTGGAGGGCTCGATAGAAATTGGGAAAATCCACTCTATGCTGCAAAGTTAGCAGGTATTGATCACAGCACAATCGAAGGCTGGGTTACCGAATTAGCAGCAGCCGGCAAGATTACCAAGCTTCGCTCTACTGGTGTGAAGGCATTAGATGACAAATGGTTCTCGACCTACATGGCAGAAATTCACGGTACATTGGGTTGTATTGCTGAAGCTGGCGGAAAGGAAATGGAGGATGTTAGAGACCTTTACACAAAGGGCATAACATACGAAGTTGGATTCGAATTTGATGGACTTAAACCTACTAAATGGGAAAAGAAAACTATTTCCGATCCACATGAAGCGCTTCGCGTAAAAATCATCGAAATGTTAGGTAGTGAAGGGCCAGCAAAAGGCGATGACATTTCTGGAAGATTGCCATTCCCTCAAGGTCAAATTGATTCAATATTGCATGAATTAGAAATTCGCAATGTAATTTCGGTTGGGTTCTTCACTCAAACAGAGGATGCAGAATATATCCTCAAAGTCGATGAACACCGAATTACTGGCGGAGAAGAGGATGTTGTTGAATACCGCTGGGTCCAGAATTTGGTAATGCACAAATCATTCCAAAAATATCCAGATGGATTTACAGCATTTGACCAACATATTCTATTCCAAAAGCAACAAGAAATGCTTTACAGAGTTGAGAACTTCAGGTATGCTGATTGGAAAGATTTGCAATTAGATTCCGATGTTCTAATGGGGCGTTTGTTACATAATAGAATAGGCTATACTACTCGCAAAAATCTACCTATGTTACTGGGATTGAAACCCGAACCTTGGTTAGGTGAAATGGAGAAGTTGATTCTGGAAAAGATACCTAAGGGAGAAAATCTAACCCGGCAAGAAATATTAGCAGACTTCCCTAAGGGCGATGATTACAAATCACTACAAAGAGATCTCAAGAATGCAATTAGTAATCTAGAACGTCAATTATGCTTGGTTAAACAATTTGAAGATGTTGTCGGAAGGCGAAGAAGATTATCTCTATTCCACCGTGTATATGAGGTGTATGAGCCGTTAAGTTTCGAAGATGCTTTAGTGAAAGTTATTGCAAGGATGGGACCAGTCAAAGCATTCACACTGCGTTATTATGTTTCACGAAGTGTTGAAGAATTGGCAATAGCACTAAAAAATCTGGAAGATGATGGAAGGATTAGTCGAGTAATGGCATTAGTTCCTGAACCTGAGGCATTCTATGTTCTACCGGAAGAAGTTTCGAAGTTAAATTCGCCAAACAGAGAAGATAGAACTCTTAGGATTTTGACTCAGTCTGACCCTTATGTTTCCAGGTTTATTTGGGAAGTTCGTTCAGTATTAGACAGAGGTTGGTATCTGCCTGTATTCAAAGGAGTAGACCCGATTGGAAAAGTTTTGATGTTCAAGATTAATGATTATCTCGAGATTAAAGACATGCACATTCCATACGCATATCTAGATGAATTTTGTAATGCGTTTGAAAAATTGCTCGACAATCACTCTGACCAATTGGTAGACGTTGCAGTTCTATCACAATTTAATGGAGTACCAGTAACCGAATTAGAAGATGATTTACGCAATGCTTTGGAGAATATTGGATTCAAATTAGCAGGTGACAGAATGATTAGAGGTGGAGTTGTTGATCCACAACCTAGAGAGATTGCTGAAAGAGCATTATTCCATCGCCATCATTTACACCAAAACTCAAGGCTAGAAAACGAAATCGATGCATTGGAAAGTGTCCAGGAAGTTAGGGATGACTTTGGATTAAGAGGTAGAGCAGAGGTTTATCGTGTAAGCTTGAAAAATATGGCTAGCGCAAATCAGTTGCATCAAGGAATTAACCTCAGAGGTCATCAGGTTTGGGCATCTTATGACCACTTCTCCACACTTCTTGCAATCAGGGGACAAGAGCCAAATGAAGAGTTGATTGATGTCCTAGAATTCTTTGAAACTCACAGTGACCCCAACCTTTTCATGGAACGACACGCCATGAAAAGAGCTGCTTTCCGTAAGTTGATTCAGCCATTACTAAGAAGTGGACATATGGTTCAAGATTATCGAGGCGGTTTCAGATCAGTCGCCCCAAGACAGGGATTAGATCCTGTTATACTAAGAAGAGAGTATCTTAGAAGGCTGGTTTCCGATTATCCAGTTATCACTCTAAAACAATTCACAAGGCTAGCAGGAACTCCATTCAAGCCCGAAGAATTGAAAGCTGTATTGAACGAATTTGAAGAGGATTCTACCTTGATTAAAGGTTTCTTAATTCAGGACCTACACGAAGTTTGCTGGGGCAAAAAAGATTTGCTTGAAGAAGCAAAGAATGTACCTCCAATACGAGATTTTGTCATACCTCCATCTGATCCAATCGCACCATATTTCGCAGATGTTTTGAAGCAGAAATTCGGATTTGGCAGTGCATATTTGGTATTCCATAATGCTGAACCAGTTGCAGCATTCAAGGCCAATACTCGTGACAAGATTATCGAAGTCACTGATTATGAAGGATCTGAGAAAGGTTGGAGGATTGTAAAAGAATTCGCTTGGGAGCACCAGATGCCACTCAAAACTGAACTTAGAATCGGTGGAAAACGCCGAAAGTGACAAAATGACTTACCAAATACTACATGTTCACTATTGCATACCAGTTTTATGAACAAATCAAGTGCTACATTAAAAAACGAGTTCCTGCACCAAAAACTCGTGAACCGTAAGGCATTCCTCCTCATTTCAATGATGTTACTAGTCTGTGCTAGCCCAATAGTCACTCCAGTAGCTGCTGAAGATCCGTATGAAATCGAAGTAATTCAAACTGCAGTAAACCCAGCAAATAACCACACTTACCACCTATTATCCGCTTCATCATGGAGTGAAGCTGCATCGGTAGCTAGAAGTCTTGATGGATTCTTGGTAACTATTGATGACGCAGAAGAAGATCAATGGATTTTCGATACGTTTGCAGTAAATAACGATACAACTCGACATCTATGGACTGGGTTATCTGATTCACAATCGGAAGGCGACTTCCGCTGGCATGATGGGACACCATTCCTTTACCGTAACTGGGGAGAAGGACAACCAGGTGATGGAGACGATGAAGATTATATCCACATCACTGGAACTAATATGGGATCTATCGAGCCGGCCACATGGAATGATTTAGAGGATGACCCACAATATTTCCCTGTTTATGGAGTCGTCGAAATTGGAGATGGAGCAGATTATGCTCTGAAATTTGACGGAGATGACGACCATATCGTTGTTGACGAAGAAATGCCAAGTATAGATGATCAAATCGTTATTGAAGCATGGGTAAATGTTCCTGATACCGATGGTATTCAATTCATCACTATGTTAGGCGATTATGGATGGGGACTTTACCTAAATGATGGTTATCTGGCTTATTCCAACGAATATTCAATGTCAAAAAATCCAACATCAACTATGACAATACAAGAAAATGTATGGACTCACGTAAAAGTTGTCGTCAGTACTGCTTACGCTGGTGAGTTCTTTATCGATAACCAGTCAGCTGGTCTTATCGACATTAACAAATCTCAAATTCCTGCTGGAGACTTCGGTTCCAATGACTGCTTCCAATCTGGAGAAGATTGTGATGAGTTGTACATAGGTAGAATGGGTGCAGGATGTGACTGTAATTATTTCCGCGGAATGATGGATGACCTTCGAATTGGAAACAATGGAGGAAGTGAGTCTCTGTGGGTATTCCCAGAAGGCGAGGGAGACACCACTGTAGACTTGGAAGATCGTCATGGAGATATTCATGGCGCATCATGGGTTATGCCTGATGGAACTGTAATTGCACAAGCTTTCGAAATTGAAAATGATGAGTATTATGAAGGATTTGAATCTAATTCGGGTGACACATTACTGTTCTTCATGGAAATTCCAGAAAATACTCAATACCTTACATTGAGTATGTTTTCATGGGAATTTGAAGATTATGACGAATATGAGGACACCGAATATGAGATTTACATTTCACTAAACGATATACCTTCAGCCTGGGACCACGATTATGAAATTGAGGTTTATGATTACGGACTCTATGTTTATGAGTACTTTGAGTGGCCTGCTGCTGGAACATATTGGATGACTGTAACTTCGAATCAAGATATCAACAATTTGGAGATTAGTGCATATTGGGAAGAAGCCCCAGAACCTCCAGAACTTGATGACATGACTGAACTAAATGATGCAATATCAATAACTGGACAAAGAATAAGCAGAAATAGCGATAAGCCGCTGTATTATTTCGTAGATTTACAAGAAGAATTAGCTGAATTACGAATAAAGACATGGGGTGGCAATGGAGATTGTGAATTGCATATTGCGTACAATGCACTGCCATATACTATGGATTGGGGATGGGACGATGATGACTTCTTCTTCCCAGAATCTGAGAGCAATGGTGGAGGAATAAATGGAGGGCAACCAAAATCTGATCATTCTTACAATCCCGGAAATGATGAAACTGTACAGATATTTGATGCAGAGCCAGGAATATACTACGTTATGTTGACATCATACAGAGGATGTCGTGAAGTGACCATCCAAGCTGATTTCACTTACAATCCAGATAATGTAGACCCTGAATCAGCAGTTGAATTGAATGCAGGAATACCCTATGGTCCATTGAGCGGATTTGAGGGATTAGACCAGTATTTCTATATTGATGTACCAGTAGGTACTGAAAGACTTGAAGTTGATTTGAATAATGGAGAGGGAGAGGCTAAAATAATGATGCGTTTAGACCAATACCCCACTTGGACAACATATGATGTACACTCTAACACTCCAGGCGCAGGTGATAAAATTGGATTTAACGACCCTACACCTGGTAGATGGTACATTCTGCTAGGTAGCGAAGAACATTACAGTCGAATTGATATTACTGCCACATTTACTGATAGATATGTTTGGTCATATGATGGAGAACCTATCGAATTATTCAATGGAGATGAAATTTCTGGAATGAGTGCACCAAAGGGTGAGGATCTATATTTCTACATTGATTTAGATGATGAAATGGCTTCTGAATTAGTGATCAAGACTTGGGGTGGAGAAGGCGATCTTGGATTGTTTGCTGAAACCGAAGAAATTGATTGGGAAGAGATGGATGATAATCGTCCAGGAGGACGACAATGGGGGCCTCAGACAGAATACGAATCCGATTTCGGCGAAGCTGAAGAAGAGATCAACATCTACTTTGCAACAGGGCGAATCGACATCACAATGACTGCGAATACAGATATTGAAGACATATCAATAGTAGCTACCTGGGAATCTTTCGACATTCCAGGAACTGATCCACCTGGTCCAGATCCAGATCCAGATCCAGTTGATGAAATCTTACCATGTGATGAATATGCAAAAGAAATTTTTGAAGAATTTGATTTTAATGATGATGGCGACTTAACTGTTGACGAATTGGGAAGTGATGAGGATTTCGAAGAAGTAGATCTCAATGAAGACGGTGTACTTGATTTGAACGAAGTAAAGATCGAAATATGTGATTGTAGCAACGAACTATATGTCGTATATGAACAAGTTGGAACTGATGAACTTAGTATTGAATTCCTTTCAAGTGTAGCTCTATTAAACAAATTTGATTTGATTGATTTAGACAGGAATCGTGACATGTATATCGACTTCAACGAATTAGAGGATAGTGAAGATTCATGTGTATCAACATATGACCCTCTAGACCGTGATGGAGACGGAACTCCTGACGACAAGGATGCATTCCCAGACAATCCTGATGAAGATACTGATACAGATGGAGATGGAGTCGGCGATAATGCAGATATGTTCGTAAGCGTTGATAATGACGTAGTTTGGGTTTCAGCTAGTTTGCTGGGATTGATTTTAGTCTCAACATTGGGTTACATGATTGTTAGATCGAAGAGAGAACCAGAGTATGCTTGGGAGAAAAATCGAGATAATATGTCTGAACAGATGTTAGAACGCATGACACATACTACTAGTCCACAGATTACAGGAGATGTTCCTCCAGCAATTGACTTAGGACCTCCTGTTGCAGATGTTCCTGCTGAAATGGTAGTTTCTGATCTCTATGATTGAGACTTCTTTTTGCCCGGAGCAAGACCAAGAGGCCTTAAAATTGTGAGAACATGCTTATGCATTTGTGGTAGCATCTCAAATAATACAAGTGCAAGTAAGAACATGGCACCCAAGGACACAAATCTTGAAGCATAGGCATGACCAAATTCGAAGATTGTTAAATTCATCCAGCGCCAATCTGGATAACCCATTTGTAACCAAATCAGTCCAGCATTTCTGAATAGGTTCAGGATATGGATTAATGATAAAGCGATGAATAGTGCTCTTACTCTCTTTCTCCAATCAATATCCAAAGCAGATATTGCTCCTACGAATATGATCATCGATTGTATTGCTGTACAGGCAAGAACGAAATTAATGTGCAAATGTTGTCCGTTAACCATCAGTTCAGTGTGGAATGAAAATTCTGACATTTCTTCTGTTAAGAACCAACGATTACCTTCCCAAGAACTCCACTCGACTGAACCATTTGTGGTATTTGCATATGTATCCCCTAATGTAACATCTGCTCCGCCGGCAAATGAGAGTAGTAATGCTGATTGCCATGCTACAAACCAAATTGCAAGGACATTGAGAACAGGAACATGCGCTATCAAAATGTATGGAAGACCGGCTATTGCTACTGTCCCTCTAAACCACCTCAAAGCACTGGCCTGCTTTTCGATTTCAACACGCCTTTCCCAAAATGCAATTGCTATCGCACCAGGTAATGTAGCAGCGCTCATTATAGTCAATACTGGGTCTTCATGTGCATAATAGGATCCTGTTTCATTGAAAAAATAAAACCCAGTGAATATCCAACCAATTGGAGCTAAAATTTCAAATCGTCCTGAGCGCATTTTCCAAGTAACAAATAGAATAAACATTCCAATCGCACCAAGGATGGTTGCGACTGACCTGTCTACTAGAAGGTCACCTGCCATGAGTAGCGCTGAAGGCAATGTAATCTAATGACTTCGCCTTAATGCACATAGGTATGATTGATTTGCAAAGAAACATGGAGGGTCCAATCGCCGAGGTCAACACCTCAGATTTTGATGGTGAATGGAATGGAGCGATTGCCTTTATTGATCGAGATGGAGTCCTCAACTATGGAAGCCCAAACTACATCAACAATCCCAGTGAACTGAAGATAATTCCTGGTGCTAAAGAGGCAATAATGTCACTGCGTACACTGGGTTATAGAATTGCATTAGTAACTAATCAATCTGCAATAAAACGTGGTTTATGGGAAGAAGAGATGATACATTCAATTCATTCAAAACTTCAAAAAGAAATTGGTCAATTCGATGTTCTGATGACTTGCCCTCATAGAAATCGTGATTTTTGCAATTGTAGAAAACCAAAACCAGGGATGTTAAACAAAGCATCGGAAATTATCAGAAATAAATCTCATGCAAAATTGGATTGGTGGGGAGAGAAACCAACTCCAATACACCCATTAGATCTGATGATTGGTGATCGTGATTCAGATATGGGTGCAGGATGGGCAGTAGGTGCTAGATTATTTCAAGTGGACGAAAATGTAGGCATTGCTGGTGTAATCGACAGAATCATTGACAATGATGATGGAGATGAATTTAGTCCGGTGGCTTAGATATGTGGTTAGGACTAGATGATACCGACTCCTTAGACGGAGGTTGTACAACACTAGTTTTTCATGAACTGCTGAATTCATTGCCTTGCGAATATGGAGAACCAAGGTTGACTAGACTTTGGCCATTTGCGGCCCAAAGAACCAGAGGTAACGCAGCTCTTTCGGTCGAATTGTTTTGCGACGAAAGCATTGTTGAATGGTTAGATCAATACTGGAATGAAAATATTTCCATATTGAAGGGTGAAATTTCAGAATCACAACACTCCGAAAGAAAACAATACCCTTCTGACCCAGGAATGACGCTTTTTAGTGAACAGCCTGATGAGAAATATTACTGGCAGGCTGTCAGAAGTCAGGCAGGTTTTGTAGAAGGTGGATACCAATGGGGTGGTCAAGGAAGAATTGGAGCTGCTGCTTCTTGTGCTTGGAGAGAGACAAGTATTACATGGGAAGGAATTGCATGGAGGAAAGACGAACGTCATGTAAGTGATGAAGTGCTTACTAATGTTGAAAATATGGATGGAACATTCCTTTGTCGTGACCCCCGAACGAATAGAGGACTGATTGCCCCACGGGGTCCATGCCCGGTAATGTTTGGAGTTAGAGCAACCAGTTTTGATGTGGCAAGCACAGCCACTAATGAATTGTTATCTGGTAGTGCACCGACAATTGGAAACAGAGTTTTCAAGACAAATCAGGCATCTGGAGATCATATTGAATCAACTAAAACATCCATTGTGGAATCAAAGGATGTTATTGAAGGAGGTCATGTCATAATAAATCAAAGTATAATCTGTTTTTCCGAATCTGGTCCATTGAATAAATTATCTCAATGGCTTGAAACAGGGGACTTGATTGAATTTATGGGACTCGAATACGAAGGGAAGTTACACTTAGAAGCAATGCGAATTATAGAATCTAAATCTAAAATTAGACCTACTTGTGAATGCGGAAGCACAATGAAATCAATGGGCAAAGGTCAAGGTGTAAGGTGTCCTAAATGCAGGATTAAAAGCGAATTATCTTGGATTGAGATTGAAAGAAAACCAATGATTGAAGGTTGGGTTCAACCGCCAGCTGATAAACGCCGACATTTGGCTAAGAGACTAGCATCCGACCCTAAATCTTGATAGCCAGTGAGTACTGGCAACATCATGCTCAGTACACAAGAAATCACATTCATCATTCTCGGATTAACATTTTTGGCAATGATTTGGTACATCACTAACCAAGGACGTGCAAATTTAGCACGCGCAAAAGAAGATACGGAACCAGCAGTAGCAGGATCTGATGTACTGGAAGGTGCAGCGAAAAACCCTGAGCAATTTGATGAACCAGACGATGATGCATTAGACGAGATGGCGAAATTACTCGGAGAAGATGAGTGATTAAACAACAAAGCCATCTTCAAGCAATCGTAAATCAATTGCTTCGTCATTTATCCAAAGCACTCTCTTTGAGTCAGACCCGGGTCTAGTCAATAACCAAACATTATCGGTCTGTAACTTGTTTTTACCTCGCGCTACTAGAGGCGATTCATCCATCGACACACCTCCTTTGGAAATTAATAAAGTAGTCCAATTACTGTTGGAAAGTAATTTATTTACAGCATCGATAATTGTTTTCGGTATTTGGCCACTTTCTGGACAATAGTCATCCAAGATTACCAATGAAACTCCAGGGAGTACATTTGCTGTATGATTCAATGATTCCAATGCCTGATCGATATTTCCTACCAAATTCATAGCATGAAATCTTGATGATGCTGTAATTTCTAATCCTGAAAAAATTTGCGAGAACCTCATACCATCCGGCAATTCCGGGGCGGCCCAAAGGACTCTACCGCCATCGGCAATAGCCTGTCTTGCCATTTGAATACCAAGAGATGAACCACCGGATGATGCCTCAACAGCAAGATGAATGGAAGAACCATCAAGAGGTGCTTGCCACAAACTCATATTCTCAACTCATTCAAGATTGAACATCGAAGGAACTTCTACCTCTTCATCATCCTCATCATCTATATCGCCTAAGAGTAAATCCAGTAAATCTACTCCACTTTCTTCTTTCTCAGATGATGACACTTTTTCGCTGATTGCTTTACGTGATCGCCTCAATCTAGCAGACATCAACTGGTGAGCTTCTAGCTTTCGAGTAGCGTCACGATAATCCTTCGTAGAGAAATATCCTATGAATTGATTATCTGAATCGGTTATTATGATTGCATCAGGATTAGCCTTGCTCATCATTTCAAGAGCTGAAGAAAGGGGTGTATCTCCAGCCATAGTAAGAATATTTGTCTTCATTATTTTGTTGACTTTTATCTTTGTAGCATTTACACCTTCCGACATTGTTTGGAAAATAACTCTAGCCGTGACCACACCTAGAACTTCACTTCCCTTTTTTACAAGAACTGCGTGATCTGGATTGACTGCAAGTTCTTTACAAACATCGCTTATTCGAGTCTTTGTTTCGACTACAATGTGTTCATCTGCAATCGACATATCGGCAACAGTTGGCTCTTGCATACTTGCATCGAATTGACCATACACGATATTGCTTTCCCATCAATAATACGATGACAACCCATATGACCCAACCACCCTTCACATCGAACATGGCCGGGGAATTACGCAAGGGTGAAAGGATTCCAAGAAGAGAATTACCTTACTTTGAAGAGGCAGGTAGTTTCTCCAAAGCGATTTCCAGGGATGGTCTACTTGGAACTGCCCTAGATGATTCAAACGAATATGGACCGAATGCAATGATTGTATTGCTGATTATTATTGCATCGATTACCGGTGGAATAATTCTGGCATTCCGTTACCTCTAGACAGTTTATATTTGGCCATTTTTCAATTTTCTTTAGGGCAACATACAAACCCTTCATAGTTAGCACCGGTTTCATGAGTGAAGGTTCAGTCAATGTCGAAAGTAGAACTTCATCTCAAGATAAGCGTTGGACAATTATGGCCGCATTGTTGGGTACCAATACTGCTGTAATGCTTTTCCAAGGCATTGAACAAGAAGCAAATCCTAAAGCGATACGAGAGATTGCTCTCACTGTCATTGCAGCTACAATTCCCTTCCAAGGAATTTATTTCTTGATTTACACATTTTTGTTAGAAAATAATGGCAAATTGAATGATGACATGTTAAGAAAGTTGAATTTCGCATCTTCACTATGTACTATTGTAGCATATGTTTCTCTGGGCGGATTGATTGCACTTTGGTATAGTATGTCAAAAATGGTAGGTATTGCCTTCACAGTTTCTGCCATTACTGCAATGATTCTTGTTAGAACATCTATGATGCAGACAGAAGTTGATGAAGATGAAACTCATTGAATTGCTGCTCTAGCTAATTCAACAGCCTCGTCTACAATTTCACCTGATACTCCAATATGATTTGCAGGATCAAACATTGCTTCCAATTCTTCAACTGAAAATGCTGCAGCAACCGCTGGTGTTCTAGCACACACATCGATTAATTCCTCTCCGTTAGCTATTGCCTCAAATGAAGCAGAACGCAGAATCTCATGCGACTCATCGCGACCAATTCCGTGTCCCACAAGTTCAATCATAACTTTTTCAGCCATAACCAGTCCTTTTTGACTTGCGATATTGGCCAGCATTCGCTCTCTGTCGACCCAAAGGTTTGTCAAAACATTAGTTGTCTTAGAGATTACATCTTCACACAAAGCAGAACCATGAGATAAAGTGAATCTCTCGCTACTCGAGTTAGCAAGGTCTCTCTCATGCCAAAGTAATGCGTTCTCATAAGTTGGAATAATGAATGAACGAACAATTCTTGCCAGTCCTGATGCATTTTCAGATTTTATTGGATTCTTTTTGTGTGCCATAGTTGAAGATCCTACCTGTTTCTTTACATCGAACCCTTCTCCGGCTTCAGCAATTTCAGAACGCTGAAGGTTACGGATTTCCTGGAGAACCTTTTCGCAGGTACAAGCAACATTAGCTAGCCAAGAAACATACTCGACATACCGATCTCTACCAACTACTTGTGTTGTTGCAAGAGGGACTTGTAAACCTAAGTGTGTTAGAATTAGACGCTGTAGTTCTCTTGCTCCATCACCTTGTGCAGCACCTGTGCCCACAGCTCCCAAAAATTTCCCAACAGCAATTCTAGGAGTTGCTTCGTCAAGACGCACTAGTTGTCTTCTCATTTCATCAAGCCATACAGCCGTTTTCAGACCAAATGTGATAGGTACAGCTGCCTGTCCATGAGTTCTACCTAGCATTACGGTATCACGTTCTTTCTCAGCTAGATTTGCAGTAACTTCGATTAAATTACACAATTGCTTTCGCAGTAGAATTATCGAATCTCGAAGTTGCAGCCCGACTGCTGTATCAACAATATCATTGGATGTTGCACCTAAGTGAATACACCAACCTGCCTCACCTGCTGCTTCGGCCATGGCTTTAGTCAATGCCATAATGTCGTGCCTAGTTTCAGCTTCAATTTCAGAAACTCTTTCTTTCGTAACTACACTAGGAACAGCAATTTCTGCAACCTTGGCATAATCTTCTTCAGAGACCTTTCCCATCTCTTTATGTGCCCAAACAAGAGCTCTCTCTACCTCTAATTGGCGCTGATGACGGCCAAGTTCAGACCATATTTCTTTGAACTCTTGGCAACCATATCGATAGTCTAGTGGGCAGAATGCCATATTGTACTCCCTCTGAGCAAAGGTCATGAACATTCCGAGTCCAGAACAAGATTACTATCGGCACTAATTATTCAAAAATCAAGTGTCCTCTAACTCCATCCCAATGAGTTTTGTAGCATAAATCTAGTACTCCATTCATGTGAGGTCCTGCTATCACAAGTGTCTCGTACTCTCCTCCCTCGCCATCGACATTAAATCTATATTTCAATGCAAGAGACTTCAATTTGGCTAATGACTCTTCGGTCAAGACATGCCCCAGCCACTCTTCAGATAGGCCATCTGAAGATACACTTGTAATCATTACTTCAAATCCATTTTTTACTAGACCTTCCATGTGTAAGATGCTTGATTGGTGCCAAAGCGGTGAAAATGATTTGATTCCTAACCGCTCACACATTCTTTCTAATCTGGTCTTCTGATAATCAGATCTTATTGCACCCGAGACAATTCCATCGATGTCTAGATTTCTCAATTCCATTTCCAAGTCTGTGATTTCTTCATCCTGGATACCCTGAGTAGTTATCGGAAGCCATTTGCAATTACACAACTCAGCTTGCTTCTCGACTAACGATGTACCTGGAATCTGGAACATCCATGAATCATCGCCTTCGACAATCATTGTAACTAGGTGAGTTAAGTCCCAACCCTTGCATTGAGCCCACCAAATAGCAGCGCTACTATCCTTGCCACCACTGGAGAGTACAGCCACCTTCATACAACTCGCATCCCGCCAAGGTTGATAAGACCCCGACCCGGACAGCGACCAGAGGTGGACACTTTGCAGCCAAGCGGAAGAGGATATGACCATGGCATTACTACATTCAGTCCAGATGGAAGATTGTTTCAGGTAGAATATGCTAGAGAGAGCGTTAAGAGAGGGACTACAACTGCTGGACTAAAGTTCAGAGATGGTGTTGTGTTGGTTTGTGACAAGCGTATTGCAAGTCGATTAATTATTCCTGAATCTATCGAAAAAATGTTCAAGATTGACGATCATGTTGGTATTGCAACCAGTGGATTAGTGGCTGATGCCCGACAGTTAGTTGCTAGAGCTCGTGTAGAAGCTCAAGTTAACAGAATCACTTATGCTGCTTCTGTGCCAGTTGATATTCTGACAAAGAAGATTTGTGATTTCAAGCAATCATTCACACAATATGGTGGCTCACGACCGTTCGGGACTGCACTTTTGATTGGAGGAGTTGATGATAATGGAATTCATCTATTCGAAACAGATCCATCGGGTGCTTACCAATCATACCATGCAGGAGCAATTGGTAGCGGAAGAAATACTGTAATCGATTATTTCGAAAAGAATTGGAAGGAAAATCTTACTCTTAATGCAGCAATGAAGCTCGGACTAGAAGCTCTGAGAAATGCAAATGACCAGGAGCTTAACAGAGACGCTGTAGAAGTTTCAGTCATTGACTCTGAAGGATATCGTGTGCTTGATAGAAACGAAGTCAACAAGCAAATTGATCGACTTAAGCCGTTAGAGGAGTGAATATATTCATGGTAAGCCTTGACGAAGCAGTCTTGGCACGCTGGGAATATGGCGGCAAACGATATGAGATATTGGTTGACCCAGATTTGGTTGAATCATTCAAAGCAGATCCTTCTAGCGTAAACATTGATGATTTTTTGGCAACCGATGAAGTTTGGAATGATGCCAGGGGTGGCGATAGGCCAACAGAAGATGCGATTGAAGCAACATTTGGAACTCAAGAAATAGGTGAAATTGCTGCTATGATACTCGAGAAAGGTAGCATCCAACTCACAACTAATCAACGCAAAGAACTGGTAGAGCAAAAAAGGCAACTCATCATACAAGAAATTCATTCGACTGCAATCGATCCAAAGGCGAAAACACCACATCCCAAAACTAGGATTGAATTGGCTTTGGAAGAAAGTCGTTTTTCTGTCGACCCATTCAAGAGATTGGAAGTACAGATAAAAGACGCCATTGAAATTCTAAAACCATTAATTCCACTATCATTTGAACCTGTAAGAATCGCATTCAGAATTCCTGGCTCAGGATATGGTGCATGTGGCAAATTTTTACGACCATATATCGATAAAGATGAATGGCTATCAAATGGTGACTGGGCTTGCATTATTGAGTGCCCTCCTGGAATGGCTGGCAATCTAATTGGTAAAGTAAAGAGTGTAGCGTCTAACGCTGAAGTTAAAGAATTGTAATTGTCACTTCATGCGTCTGCTTTATCATGGGATGGCGGGTCGCCCGGCTTGGAGACAAAGAAATGTCAGGAGCGAAAGAAGGCGCCGAGCTGCGCCTCGTGACTCCGGGAGAGGCCATCGGGGCCTCAACAGGAGTGCGAGCAGGAACAGGAACCCTAATCATGGGTGACAATATTATAGCAACCAAAGTTGGTTGGGTTAAAGAATACAACGGGGTAACTTCGGTTGACCCCATTCATTCGGCTTACATGCCGAGATCTGGTGACCTAGTTATCGGAGTAGTAGAAAGTGTACGAAACAATCTTTGGTTTGCAGATGTAAATGGCCCTTTCAATGGATTATTACCAATGTCACTCGCACCTTGGAAAGTAGAATTTGGTGCTGCACGAGAACAGATGGACATCGGAGATGTCATGTTGGCACGTGTACAAGAAGTAGACGAAGCACACAATATTGTTTTGACAATGAAGGGCGTTGGCCTTAGAAGATTGAAGGAAGGCATAATGTCAGAAATTTCAATGAATCATATTTCACGACTACGAGGAGAAGGAGATTCCATTCTGCGTAGTTTGAAAGAAGTTAGCGACTGTCGAATAATAGTCGCTGAAAATGGAAGAGTCTGGGTCGATGGAGATGCAGATGGAATCGCATTCATGCGTACTGTAATCGATTTGGTACGCAACGAAGGCCACAAGGCCACATTCAATGCTTCAATTGAAGCATTAATCGAAAACAGGAGGAATGCCTAATGGGCGGATACGGAGATGTAAAGTTACTACGTGATGATGGTTTGCGACTAGATGGTCGTAAAGTCGATGAGATGAGAGAAGTTCAAGTTGAGGCAGGTATTTTACCTGCAGCTGATGGTTCAGCATGGGTAAAGCACGGACTAAATGTAGCAGTTTGTGCTGTTTATGGACCAATGGAAGCACATCCACGTAAGATCCAGCGTCAAGACCGTGCTGTCATAGACGTTAGATACAACATGGCACCATTTTCTACAAGCGATAGAATCCGACCAGGTTTCAATCGCCGTTCCAGAGAAATCAGTAAGGTTACTGCAGAAGCTTTGGAAAGCGTGGTGTTAGTAGAAAGATATCCTCGCTCAAAGATTAGAGTTGAAATTGAGATACTTGCTGCTGAAGCAGGTACAAGATGTGTAGGAATTACTGCTGCTGCAGTTGCCCTAGCAGATGCAGGAATCCCAATGCGTGACATGATTGTCGGAGTTGCAAGCGGAAAGATCGAAGACACTGTAGTTCTAGATTTAGACAAGGCTGAAGACAACTACGGACAAGCGGATTTGCCAATGGGTATACTCCCAACCACAGGAGAAATTGCATTCTTACAGATGGACGGCGATTTGTCGGTTGAAGAGTACAATACTTGCATGGAATACAATATGAAAGCTGCAAAAGAAATTCATGTTTTGATGATTGATGCATTGAAGCGTAGATATGCCGAAAAGAATGGAGGTGAATCTTGATGGTTGAATTAGTACCAAGTCTACTTCGTCAGGAGTTAGCTGCTCTTGCAGATAAAGATCAGCGTATCGATGGCCGTGGACGCTGGGAATCCCGTGATATCAAACTTGAAACAAACTGCCTTTACAACGCTGAAGGTAGTGCTAAGGTCACATGGGGAGACACCATAATTTACGCTGGTGTCAAATTCGAAATCAGAACTCCTTGGCCAGACAGACCTGCTGAAGGTTCGCTAATGTGTGGGGCTGAACTACGACCAGTTGCCGGAAGAAAGTACGAACCAGGACCACCTTCACCTCAATCTATTGAACTTGGAAGAGTTGTGGACAGAGGGATTCGTGAATCTGGATGTATCGACATGGATTCTCTGTGTATTATTCCTGGGGAAAAGGTTCTGGGAGTCATGATCGATATCCACGTACTATCTGACAAAGGAAATATCTTCGATGCTTGTGCACTTGGAGCAATTGCTGCTCTTAGAACCGCAATCGTTCCAGCAGAAAGATTCGATATTGGTGAAGACTATCCACTTGCTGTATCCATGACACCCACAATGTGCTCATTTACTCGTGTTGGAGGACGATATGTTCTGGATGCAAATGAAGAAGAAGAATTGGGTGGAGATGAAAGAATTCACATCACTCTTGGTGATGAGGGTCACCTACATTCACTTCAGAAGGGATTAAAGGGAACTTTCACGCCGGCCGAATTCGACGAGATACTAGGAGTCGCTCAGCAACGCTGCGCAGAACTTGCTAATCTGGTCAATTCCAAGGAGGAATGAACATGGCAAAGCGAACACAGAAGGCAGGAGCAACCGGCCGATTCGGTGCAAGATATGGTGTCAGTGTACGCCGTAACGCAGGCATGGCCATGAAGAAAAAATCCGCGAAGTATACATGTCCTGTATGCCAATACCGCAAGGTTAGCCGCAAGTCGGTCGGGATCTGGGCATGCAGTAAGTGTGGACACACATTTGCTGGTGGCGCATGGGAACCTTACACTCGTGCATCTGATACAAACAACAGAATCATTCGCCGAAATGCAGATGGTGCAACAACTGCAGATATGGCTTACATCGCACAGCAAGCTGCTATCGAATACGAGCGTGCACTAGTTGCTGGTGAAATCGACGAAGAGGAGTGATTTGTTATGTGGCATGTCCGCCTATCGGTGGATTCGCCATTTGCCAAATCATTGGCATCTAGTCTAGCTAGTGAAGAAAAAGTGTTAGTCAGTGCTACGAATTTTAGTTTTGTTCTGGAGGAAGCTCGTGCTAAAGATGCAAGAGCTATGTGGAATACGAGAATGAGATCTTTGGTTATTGCAAGCAAAGTGATTGAAGTGATGGATTCTTGAACCCCCGGTGTCTGAGGTGGAAACATGGAAGCAGCCCAACAATTACAGATGGTAGTCGCAGAAGTACAAGCAGCAAGGCAACAAGTTGCTTCACTGAATGCCCAATTGAGAGAACTTGAAGGAACTGTGACTGCTGTAAAAAACCAACCTGAGGACATGGCATTGCATCGCCAGATGGGAACCATTCTAATCGAAGTCGACGACAGAGAACAATTGTTGAAAGATTTGGAAACTACATTAGTTCAGATGAAATCTGCGGTAACAACAATGGCGGAAAGGGAAGCTGAACTGATTTCAACATATGAAAAACTTAAGCAATCTCTCGAGGGATGATTTTGGAAAGACTGGCTGACTGGATAGAAAGGGCCACTGCGAATGGTGCCGTACCAGTATTGACAGGTAGAAATGGTGATATGGACACCATAGGTTCCGCAATAGCCCTAGCCGCATCTAATCCAAACCTGCTAGCTTGTGGACTGCATCTTGGAAGACTTGCTAATCGCTTGTGTCAGGAAATGAATGCACCATTCCGTAAATTATCAAAAAATCCATCATGGCCATCAAAAATCGGTGGCATAATTATTGTCGACGCTGCATCCGAATCACAAACAGGAGTAACTATTCCCGACGGGGTTCCAATTTGTGTGATAGATCACCACGATACTTGTGAATGGGAATTCGGAGCCGGAGATTTGGAGTTGCGAAGCGATGCAAGGGCGACAACTCAGATGGTTTTTGAATATCTAAAAATCAATTCACCAAATACACTTTCTAATCAAGTACGTAAACTCTTACTAGCAGGACTAATAACCGATACTGGGAGATTTAGGCATGCTGATCAAGCATCACTATATTGCGCCGCGCAAATTTTAGAAGGAGCTACATTTGAGTATCAAGAATTTGTAGAGAATGTGCAGAATGAAGAAATTTCTGCCAGTGACAGAGGAGCTATATTGAAGGGTTTATCCAGATGTCAATCCATTGAATCAGGGAAATGGAATCTAGTCCACACCCATGCAGGCATCCATGAAGGGAAAGTAGCCTCACTGATTATCCAAGCAGGTGCAGAAGTAGCACTCGTTTCACGCAATAGAGATGGAGAAACTAGGCTTACTGCTAGAGCACCACGATCTTCGACAATTTCCGGAATTCATCTTGGAAAGATGATGCAAAACCTCGCTGAAAAAATGGGTGGAGAAGGCGGGGGACATGACGGCGCAGCAGGCTGGACTGGAAAATGCGATCGAATCGCTGCAGAAACAGCCTTCATCAATATTTTAGCCAATACAAAGAGGAATGAAAATGAATCCTGAAGAAATAATCATAGCTTTCGAAAACGGCGAAAGAGAACTTGATCATTTGCTAGAAAAAATGGGCTGGAAAAGTTGGCTTGGAGTTGCTGAGTTAGGATTGGTAATGAATAGCAACATAGTTGACTTTTTGCAAGATAAATTAAGTCTAGCTGAAACCAAAGTCTTGGATTTGGTGAAACAAAGGATAGCCGGTAACATTACACTAGAATCTATAGAAGAAGCGCTTGTGGTAGCAAGAAACCCTGAATCGAGAGATTTAGCACTAGAAGGTCGGCTAAGGATGGAACGAGGTTTAGTCCATTTTGAAAATGGTGATATTGAAAATGCAAGAGATGATTTAACTTGGGCAGAAACACGTTTGAAATCAGTTTCCAAGGCGAGCAGAGATCACGATATTTCATTGCTCAACAAAGCAGCATTCCATCTATCAATTGATGAACCAATGATGGCATTACATGTTCATGGAGAGATTTCTAGAAGTGCTGGGCATGCCAATGAAACAATTGCAATCTCACGAATACAAGCTGCAAGAATTCATCTTGCATTCGGTCAAACCTATGATGCAGCTAGATGTGCATTCAATTCTCATGCACACTCAATGATAGCCAAGCAAACCGAGTTGGCAGTAGAATCAGGTGCCATTTTTGTAGAAATTGCTAGCGGATTTATCAGCCAAGATGCTGAAAAATTTGCTGATCAAATAATGGATGCAAAGCCACTATCTGTAGGAGAAGCCCCCCCTGTGTTACAAGTAAATCCAGATGATATCAATGGAGTATTGGAATGGTGTGTCGAAAACACCAACCCTGGTCATTCGGGTGAAGATAGACCTGATTTACGAGCATTGCTTATGTTGGCTAAACGAATGAATAGAGAAGAATTATTCTCTGAATTATTAGATAGCCCTGAAGATGTTGAAGATGCTATGTTAGCAGCACTTTGTGCTTCGATTAGTGACGGAGAAAAAGCAGAAATTTGGACTTCAAGAGTTACAGAAATCATGACATTGCAAAATGCCTAATCAAGCATTGATTGTGCCTTTAGCATCCATTCTTCTGCCCAATCTTCTCCAGAAGTAAACAAAGAACGAGCCATAAAAAATGCTTCAGCAGCATCACCAGAATCAATCAACTTTTGCAACTTGACTAAGTCAGGATCAACTCTAATCGCTTCTTTCTCCTCTTTTGAAACATCATCTGTAACTTCGGAAACATTCTGGGATAGATTTTGCATTCTATCTAAGAAATCAGAACGGGTTTCTAATGATGGGCCGCTCCATGGAACAGTGTCTTTTCCATCCATCGCTCCTTTGAGACGCTGCAAAAATAAGTCTCTAACTAATTCAGTCGGCCTAATTTGTTGCACATGATCATAACAAAGCCATGCTTGATCAACTTCATTCCTTCTTTCATGCAAGCGTCCCAATTCCATCCAAAGTTCATAATTTGCTGGTCTGTGCGCAAGTAAATGGTGCACTAAATCGATGAACATATCTTCATGACCCGCACTTCGAATTCGTTCTAATCTTCTGCCATAAATGATATTGGCTCTTTGGTCAGTGAAATCAAGACCCTTGCACCTCTTTGCAAAGTTAACTAAATCATCATCGTTTAGATTTGAAAACCAATTTTCAGGTTCAAGAGAATCAGTCAAAAATGCAGCTTCTAACAATTCTAAACCCATTTCTAAGTGATCAATATCCTTTAATTGAATCAATTGATTAGAATCTCTCCCTAAAACTACGAATAAATCTTCCAAAACTAAAGCAAGACCATCTCCATCTCCTCTCATATGTTTAATCTCTGCTAAGCATCTCCAATTTCTTTCATCTGTAAAATCATAGAGAACAGCCTGTTGAGCATTTTGTTCAGCCCATGCAAGATTGTCATCCATTCTAGAAGGATCTTTTTTTGCTAACTTAACAAATCGATCTGCTTGAGAACGATGTCTGCTACCCAAATTGCGCCGTGGGTGTTGTAGAACCGAAGCGCTATCCATTTCAATCAACTCACTGAACCGACATGAATCCTGATCGGTCATAACCCCATGGAATAGTTGCATCGATACCAATTTTGGCTGTATTCCCATCGCCCAATCTTGATGGGTCAAGACTTGATCCCTTTTGATTTGACAATATTACAGAGTCTCTATCCGGTTGCCATCGAGTCATCATGGCCCATTCTACTCTCACAGGATCTGTAATGTCAATGTCTTCGTCGACTATGGTGACCATTTTCATTGAACGATGTCCTGCTAACGCAGCAGCAATGGCTTTCTTAGGATCATTTTCATTGTTGACTTTTATCTTGACCACAGCAGCTAACCAACCTCCGCCACCTTCAGTCATATGAACATCTAAACATTCACATACTTCGCTTACTGCTGATTTGATTGTTGGAGCTCTAGGAAGCCCCATCAGAGTTTTGTGCTCTGCTTCAGCAGGAATCAGTGCATGAAATACGGGGTTTTCCCTGTGTGTAATTCCGTCTATTTCTATCACTGGTTCTTGACGGACATCATCAACTGTACCTGTAATATCAACATAGGGTCCTTCGTCATCATTTTCGGTAGTAATTCTACCCCACATCGCATATTCTGCAAATGCAGGTACCTGAATTCCATTAGGTAATTCAACTAAATCCAATGGCGAACCGTGTATTTTTTTATGTAAAGAAGAAGCAATCGTTAACTCATCAATATTTGAGTCAAAGGACATTGCTGCTGCTAACAAAACCACTGGATCAGGTGCGTTTATTATTGCAATTTTTACTTCATCACCAGATTCTCTTGCAGAACCGGTCATAGAATGGAGATGGCGAGGAACTAACCTGGCTACGAGATGATTTTTATCACGCAACAATTGACGATGGAAGGACATGTTTCGAATTCCGTTGTATTCTGCAATAATTACGCTAGACGACATGTAGCGGCCTCGATCTTCACGCCAATGATGAGGGATTGGCAATTTAGTCAAATCTGGAGATTCTTGTGGGCATTCCATAACTGGACCAGAATCAACAATATTTGGTTCGCTTGGATTATTCATGGCCCATCCTAAAAGGTCGATGAACTCTTCCGGCTCTATTGACAAAGCTGCACAAAGTCTAGGCCTAGTTAGCAGATTGACAGCAATCTTATGACCAGGTGCTTCAATGAGGTTTTCGAACAATAACAACTCGTGACCTGTCGACTTAGACTTGTCGAAAACCCCGTGCAGCACGCTGGTTGGCTCGGAAACAATACTAGCTGCGCCCAACAAATCTCGGAATGCCATGTTACCTTGCAATAGCGGAATAACCATGAACATTGGCCCTGTTGATTTGCCTATCCGTGCATCATTCTCATCTCCTAATTTCATCGGCACCATGAAATAGGGGGGGTAGGTCGGCAAGTTGCTTCTCTGGAGAGTATTGACATGGGTCGTGGATTGTTCGCAGGAACCAAGATGGCAAAAGACCGCCAAAAGTTCAGATGGTCTGATCGTAGATACAAGAAGCGTATGCTAAAGTCTAGAGCTAAGCACGACCCTCTTGCAGGCTCCACTCAAGCGAAGGGTATCGTTATCGAAAAAGTCGGTATCGAGGCTAAGCAACCTAACTCCGGAATTCGTAAAGCTGTAAAAATTTCATTGATTAAGAATGGAAACAAACTAACTGCATTCGCACCAGGTGATGGTGCAATTAACTTCATCGACGAACACGATGAAGTAATGGTAGAAGGTATCGGTGGACGCATGGGTCGTTCATATGGAGATATTCCTGGTGTTCGTTACAAGGTAATTCAAGTAAACGGCGTTTCATTAGATGAAATGGTTCGTGGGCGCAAGGAGAAGCCAGTACGATGATTCGGAGTGATTTAGATGAGTGAAGAAATCGAGACACAAACTGAAGAATCAGTACCTGAAGAAGTCAAGCCTATTGCAGGCATAGGCACTCTGGTTTTTGGAAAGTATGATGCTGCAGAAGTAGTATGCAGAGATCCGGGGCTTGCTCCATACATTAACCTCTCAACCGTAGGCGTACCGCACACCGGTGGACGCCATGCTAACGCATGGTTTGGTAAAGCTCGTCTTTCAGTCGTCGAGAGATTCACTAACAAATTAATGCGAACTGGTAAATACACTGGAAAGAAAATGGGCGCATTGAAGGCCTTTGAATCGGCTCTCGATTCAATCGCTGAAAGAAGTGGTAGCAACCCTCTACAAGCATTTGTAGATGCTATTTGCCACGCTGCTCCTATGGAAGAGATCACACGTATTAAATTCGGTGCAGTTTCACAACCTAAGGCTGTTGACAGTTCACCATCTCGAAGATTAGATGTTGCTTTAGGAAACTTGGCAAAGGGAGCACAGCAGGGAACTTCTAAATCCAAGCGTACTCTAACTCAGTGTATCATTAACGAGCTAACAAAAGCAAGCAATGGGGACGTTACCTCTTTCGCAGTAGCAAAGAAGGAAGAAGTTCAGCGCATTGCATCAAGCGCTCGCTGAGTTTAACCTACCAACCACGGTGTTGCTAGCAACACCTAACCCCAATAGTCAATAAGGTTAGTCAGTGCGGGCCGATAATGACCCAGTACTCATCTGCAACTAGGATTAATTGGCTGAACACATTATTCCTTCTTGTAACTCCTCTTCTAGCTATTACAGGAGTAGTTCTTCACTGGATTTATTTCGGTCCTCCAGGATGGATTGAAGCTTTTGTTTTTGTCGCATTGTACTTTTCATGTGGGTTATCGATTACTGTTGGTTACCACCGACTATTTTCACATAGATCTCACGATGCATCTTGGCCATTGGTATTGTTCTATGCAATATTTGGAGCTGGTTCTTTTCAAAATTCCATAATCGAATGGTGTTCAGATCACAGAAACCACCACCGGGCAACCGATACTGATGAAGACCCATATTCTGCCAAAAGAGGGTTCTGGTATTCCCATATGGGATGGGTAATGATTGAAGAAGACGCATTCCAAAATGACTTCTCTAACGTAAAGGATTTACAAGAAAGCAAAATTATTCGTTGGCAACACAGAAATATATTCCTCATTGGAGCTTTATCCGGAATAATTCTCCCTACAGCGATTGGATATTTGGCAGGAGGTATTTCTGCTGCCATAGGGTGTCTAGTTTGGGGCGGTTTGATCCGAATTGTTTTTGTCCATCATGGAACATTCTTGATCAATAGTGCTGCACACATTTGGGGCAAACAACCGTATTCTGAATCTAACTCTAGCAGAGATTCCTTTTTATTGGCGTTCTTGACATTCGGAGAAGGATATCATAATTTCCACCACACATTCCAAGCAGACTATCGTAATGGACACAAATGGTTCCATGTAGATCCTAGCAAGTGGTGGATTAAGGGATTCAAATGGATTGGACTGAACTCTAATTTGAAATCAACTCCTAAGCATTCTATCGAAATTGCAAAACTCGATATAAAATTCAAGCGTAGTGCTGACAAGTTAGTGTCTAAGAATATTGATGTCGATGACTATGAAAGTAGAATTGCAAAATGCAGAAAATCATTAAGGGCATGTCTATTTGAAATTCAAAAGGCTAAGAAGGATTTGAAAAATTCATTAAAGACATCAAAGGATACAATAAATCAAAAAATTTCTGATATGAAGAAAACATACAATGATATCAAGGCTGATTTGAAGGCTTTGTTTATTGAAATGGAATCGAGATACAAAGGATTTCAACGAACTGTTTAATCAGCACACAGCACAACGTTTGAACTAGAATACATGTAGTCGATTTGATAAACCCCTTCAAGGTGGCGAAGACAGACGAGAGTCAGGTGATTCACCATGGGCCGTAAAGAAGACAACATCAAGAAGGCGACAGAAGTTATGCATATTTTACCACAGATCCGAAATCTGTGCATTGCTGCTCACATTGACCACGGAAAAACTACACTTTCTGACAACCTAATTGCAGGTGCAGGAATGATGAGCGAAGATTTAGCAGGTAAGAGCCGTGTTCTAGATTTCGATGAACAAGAAAGTGCACGTGGAATTACAATTAACGCTGCATCTGCATCGATGGTTCACGCAGTAGATGGAACTGATTTCCTGATCAACTTGATCGATACACCAGGACACGTTGATTTCGGAGGAGACGTTACTCGTGCTATGCGTGCTGTTGACGGATGTTTCATCTTGGCATGTGCTGTTGAAGGGCCAATGCCACAGACTGAAACTGTTGTACGACAAGCATTGAAAGAGAAGGTTAAGCCTGTTCTATTCATCAACAAGGTTGATCGTCTAATCAATGAATTGAAGGTCACACCAGAGGACATGTTGAAAAGATTCGAAGAAACAATCATCAAAGTAAACAAACTAATTCGCCAATTCGCTCCTGAAGAGAAGAAAAAAGAATGGCAAGTCAGTGTAATGGATGGAACTGTAGCATTCGGTTCAGCTTACCACAACTGGGGAATTACAATTCCATACATGAAGAAATCAGGAGTATCAATGACTGAGATTTTCGAATACTGTAACAATGAAGACCAGAAGACGCTTGCTCAGAAGGCTCCAGTTCACGAAGTACTTTTGGACATGGCAGTAACAAAACTTCCTGGTCCTGTTGAGGCTCAACCTTACCGTATCCCTAACATTTGGAACGGAGACCTAGAAACACCAATCGGTAAAGCGATGATTGAATGTGACCCAGATGCAGAACTTGCAATGATGATCACAAAAATTTGGATGGACCCGCACGCTGGAGAAGTAGCAGTCGGAAGATTATATTCTGGTGCAATAAACCAAGGTGAGTCTGTTTACGCAATTGGTGCTGCTAAGCCAGAGAGAGTTCAGCAAGTCAGTATGATGGTCGGAGGAGACAGAATCACTGTACCTAAGGTAGTCGCAGGTAACATTGCAGCGATTACAGGTATTCGCTCTGCAGCAGCTGGTGTAACACTGTCTCGTGACAAAGATTTCACTCCTTTCGAAGCAATCAGACACTATTCAGACCCGGTAGTTACCGTGGCTGTTGAACCTAAGAGCATGAAAGATCTTCCAAAGTTCATTGATGCTCTACGTTCTCTAGCAAAGTCTGATGCGTCTCTACAAGTTATGACAAACCAGGAAACTGGAGAAGCATTACTTGCAGGTATGGGAGAATTGCACCTTGAAATTACAGTTTACCGCCTTGAAGAAGAACAGAACATCAAGGTAAAAGTAAGCCCACCAATTGTTGTTTACAGAGAATCTGTGGAAGGAAACAACAGAGGTCGCTCATTCGAAGGAAAGTCGCCAAACCGTCACAACAGGTTCATGATTGAATGTGAACCACTTTCTACTGAAGTTGTTGCAGCATTAAGAGAAGGACACTTCGGAAACGGAACAATCCGCTCAGGAGATGCAAAGGAAATCGGAAACAAGTTCGGCGAACTTGGAATGGATAAAGACAA
This sequence comes from Candidatus Poseidoniales archaeon, assembly GCA_003602535.1. Lineage (GTDB taxonomy): Archaea > Thermoplasmatota > Poseidoniia > Poseidoniales > Poseidoniaceae > MGIIa-K1. Next base: position 31,755 of record QQSA01000075.1, on the reverse strand, counting down.
GATGCGCAAGATATACGCTATCAGTGGAACAAATGTTCTAGTCAACGATACCAAGGGTATTCAGGGACTTCACGAGACTCGTGAATTGATTATTGAATCATTCAATGAAGTATGTAAGAAGGGACCTGTCGCTGACGAACCTGTTATGGGGATGATGGTCAGACTAGTTGACGCTAAGCTGCACGAAGATGCAATTCACCGTGGTCCTGCTCAAACAATCCCTGCTGTAAGAAATGCAATCAAGGGTGCAATGCTACGTGCACGCACAGTATTGATGGAGCCAATGCAGAGATCTCACGTCAGCGTACCTAACGACTGGCTAGGACAAGTTACTCGTGAAATTACCAACAGACGTGGTATCATCGAAGATATGCCATCTGAGGGAGAAGCAACTACTGTTATCGGCACTCTACCAGTTGCAGAAACATTCGGATTCTCCAACGACATCCGTGCTGCATCTCAAGGTCGTGCTGTATGGAACTCAGAAAACATTGGATTCGAAATACTACCTCCACAATTGTTTGACAAGGTAGTATCAGAAATCAGAACCCGTAAGGGATTGAAGCCAGATCCAAACCCTGAGTCCTATTACGCTGAGTGATTAGAACATCTCTCACATAGGTGTTTGAATGGGGAATTTATTGGGAATTTTTGTTTCCAATGGAGGAGTACCTAAAGAATCTGTGAATTCAGTAAGAGTCGATTACCAAGGACTAGTAAGTGACAACCAACATGACAAGAAACATCACGGAGGAGTGATGCGTGCCGTATGCGTTCTTGAAGATGAAACCCTCAAGAAATTACAAGCAGAAGGGCACCCAATTATGCCAGGAACAACTGGCGAGAATCTACTAGTTTCGGGTTATGACCTGAAAATTGGATCTATATTCTCAGTTGGTGATGTCGAATTAGAAGTTGTATCTGCTGCGACACCATGCAAGACAATTAGTGATTCATTTGTAGACGGTTATTTCAATAGAATATCTCACAAAAAATATCCAGGTGAGACTCGCTGGTACTGTAAAGTGCTGAAAACTGGAGTTATCAGAATATCCGCTTAAGTTGATAATCTGTTAACTCACGAAGAGCCCTCATTGCAGGACCATTAGGAATTCTGTCCAGACAATCATGTGCTTTGCGATGATATGTTTCAGCCTTCGACCTAGCGTATTCAATAGAGCCTAGATCATGCAATGCTTTGTGAGCTCTACTTACTTGTTCAGCTGTAACATTCTCACCTTTTCCTAGAACTGCAAGCAAATCGTCCTTAGAATCAGAAGGCTGCTGTTTTAGAGCATGAATAACCATCAAAGTTCTCTTGCCCTGAGCGACATCGCTACCACTTGGTTTACCCAAAGTATCGGAATCAGATAATACATCGATTAAATCATCCATTAACTGGAAGCATAATCCGAGTGCTAAGCCCCAATCATGCATACATTGTATTGTATCTTGATCTGCTCCAGCAAGATGAGAACCTACCTCTGCACAAGTAAGGAACATCGCTGCAGTCTTCCCATGAATCATTGTAATGTATTCTTCTTCTGAAACAATATCACGGTCTTCAAATTCAATATCCAACTGCTGTCCTTCGCTACATTTGCGAACCATTCGCCCAATTCTCTTAACCAAAAATGGTAGTAATTCTGGTTCAATACCTTCTGCTACTGCCATGGCTTCAAATGCAATTGCAAGCATTGCATCTCCTGCATTGATTGCGGTAGGAAGATCGTATTCAATATGGACTGCAGGTCGACCTCTCCTGACATCATCATCGTCCATAATATCATCATGAACCAATGTGAAATTGTGGATAATTTCGATTGCTGCACCCACATCAAGTAAACCAGAGTGAGTATCACCGACAGCTTTTGCAACCAACCATGGAAGAGTCGCACGCAATCTCTTACCGCCCCCTTCAACGAGATGCATCATAGCACTAGATAGTCTGTCTAACGAAGTATGAGTTAGAGCCCTCTCGATTCTGTCTTCAACCAATTCTTTTACTTCTGCGATGCTAGTATTCAAGTCTGCACCAATAGCGCCAGGTAGCATGTGTGAAACATCACCCATGTCATGAATCAAATCATCAGGTTTAGCACAATTAGGTCTCCACCAATCATCAGTCATTACTCTTGCAGCAATACATCTGAACCATGGTGCAATGACATTCTCTGGATCATCAGCAATCAACATTCCCTCCAATTCTTCTTGGCTTACCCACTTAATTTCACTAACTTCGTTAGGATTAGGATTTACATCAACGTCTGCATGAATAACCATGCAGTGGTCTACTTCTCTTTCGATCCATTCTTCATCCTGACGTGCTTGATATCTCATTTTAGTAACGAATTCAAATTTGTCGATACTGACCTGTGAAGGATCTATACCCAATTCTTGCTCAAGTTTTCTGATAGCAGCTCTCTTTACACCTAAGTGATTTCTAGTTTCCATCTCTTCATCACTATAAAGTGGATGCGAGCAGCATGAATTTGCCCAAACGTTTGGAAATGTTATTTTGTGAGATGCACGCTTTTGCAGTAAAAGTCTTCCAGATTTGTCGAATAAAAGAACGCTAAACGCACGGTGGTATTTACCAATCTGATGATGGCTGTCTAATTTTGACACAGGTCCAATTACCTCGTCATGTTCAGTAACTTGTATGACTGCCTCTGCCATCAGAGACTCCTGAATTGAGTCACTTCCTGCAAGTACTTCAGAAGCATCGGCCTCCATTTGAATCGTCGGCACATCACCTATGGCATAACCCGACATTCACTCACCGAATTACCGGTTTCGCGTCCACTACATCAAGAGTTCCCTGACATTATACGTGTTCCAATTACAGATTTTCCTTCAATCGCATCTAAAACGCGACTCGGAAACTCACCATTAACCAAGATTACATCGATTCCATTTTTTGAAATCTCTGCGCCTCTAGCTGCTTTAAGCCCAATTCCCCCAGTCACATCTATTTCGCTAGCATGCTCGCCTTCGAATTCAACATCAGGATTCCACACTTCAATCAAGTCATCAGCACCTGCTCTCCCCGGAGGGACACGCAATATCCCATCAACTCCACCGATTGCAAATACTGCTCTTTCTACTCCATCTAGCTCTTTTGAATATCGCAATATCAAATCATCTCCAGATAAGATTCCAAATTCCTTTTCCTTGTCTTCAACAACATCACCAAAAACAACCGTTACACCATCGAATATTGGGAGTTCTCCTTCAAAATTTGGACCTGTACCTAAAGCCCATTCATGAGGAGGAAACGATTTCGCTTCAACACCTGCACGCTGTAGTGCCTCCATGACGAATTTGTTTAGTAACTTCATATCAGATCGAACAGATTCAACTGCATCATCTTGATTCATTCCCTTTATGCGACCCTCAGCTAAACGGAATTTTTTTGCTTTCATATGTCCAAAAGAGCCTGCTCCATGGACTATTACTAGTCTCTTGCTAGAATCAGCACATACTTTTGCTAACGATTCTATGACTTCGGAATTGACTGTGCACAACTGATCTTTGTGGGTGATTAAACCACCTCCCCATTTGATGACAACAGTCCCGGCCATGCATATGCCACACAATTCCCACTAATGTGTGCATTGGATTTACATGGGAGTTGAGATAGGGCCACATCATGTCAGAGTCACCGAGTGTCGATGAATTCATCCGCCACATGCAAGCAGAATTGGATGCTTGCGAGGATATTGTGGACAAGGTTGAGCGTCAAAAAAGGCAATGGCAGATTGAATCTTCACTAATGATGGCCATTGAATTCTCCGAGCGTTTCAGAGAATTATCAAAACTTGGGCAAAACCCACTAGAAATAGTCCAGGCATTGACAATGCAGGACGATACAAATGCAAACATGGCAAAACAGGTAATTGCTATCGCAAGTGGTATTTGCCCAACTTGCTCTGCACCAATGGAAGATGATCTAAACTTCTGCGCCGCTTGTGGTAATTACTTAGAGTAATCACTCTTCTTCCCAAGTAGCAATCATATCTTGTATTGCAGGATCGTCTTCCTCTACGTGGAATAGGTATTCCGCAGGCATTTCTTCACAAAGGAATACTGTTTTTCCAGCTCTCCAGATTGTAAATCCATCTGCAATTGCTCTGGTGGTATCAACTTCCAAGATTGCAGGTCGGTTAATTCGAACATGCCCTGCTTCCATAGCGTTTGAAATAGTTCGAGAAAGGTGTACGTGCTTTCTATCTCCTGCAGTGATTCCTAGTTCCATGTGTGTAGGTACTGATTCTGGGTCACACGGCCAATACAGTGATTCTGGAATGTCATCAGTTGGTAAATCCAATTCTAATTCAATCGAGTGACCATAGGTTGCTCTGATCATTTCACCTTCAACTTGGTATCTGCCTTTTTCATCTGCATTAGCAATAGCCTCAAAGTGCCATCCACGAATCCAATGGAAGTGCTTGCGTTGCTTCTGAATTGATTCAGACAACTCTCTGGCGTTTACCCAACCGTTCAAATCCATTTCTACATTGAATTTCTCCGGAGCATGTCGTAGTACTAGCGCAAGAATGCGGCCAAGACTGTTTGATTCTCTATCAGACATAATGAACTTGCCTTCAGCATTGCAAATAGGGCAGTTTGTTCCGCTAAAATGACCGTGGGTTCTGCATTGTCGTAGCATAATATCATGCCGGCGACAGGTGGGTCGTTGTTGAACCTTGTGGACCGAGAGTTAGTTGAACCGTGAGGTAGTGGAGGTGTCATGGTCGATGTGGCTGTGGTTGGTGCGGGCCAAACAAAATTCGGAAATCATCCTCTTGGATTGAAGGGTATGTGGGCCGAATCGACCGAAAATGCATTCGCTTCAATCGACGGAGATTTTGATCCATCAATGGTTGATGAGGCATTTATTGGATCCATTGCATTTGGTGGTGGTCAAATCGGTAATACAGCCGCACTCTTGACAGAGCATACCGGAATGGACAACATTCCGGTTAGGAGAGTGGAAAATGCATGTGCTTCATCTGGATTTGCATTCCGTGATGCCTGGATGGCAATCAAGAGTGGGCAAGCAGATATTGTTGTAGCAGGAGGGATTGAAAAAATGAATGACCTTTCTCCTGAAAGAAAGCGATTCTGGCTGGGAGTTAGTGGCGATACCGAATGGGAAAGATTAGCAGGTCTAACATTTCCAGGAACTTACGCTCTGATGGCAAGGAGGCATTTCCATGAATTTGGTAGTGTCCATGATGATTTAGTAAACATCTCAGTAAAGAATCACATGCATGGCCTAGATAACGAATATGCACACATTAGGAAAGATGTTTCTTTTGATAAAGCACAAAATGGTTTCATGGTTGCAGATCCACTTACTCTGTATGATTGTTGCCCGACATCAGATGGTGCATCTACAGTAGTACTCGCAGCTGACCATGTTGCTAAGAAATTGAGTGATGATCCTGTATGGGTACTAGGTTCTGGTGCCGGCAGTGATCACCTTGCATTGCACGATAGACCTTCTATAACTCAGTTAATTGCAACCCAAAGAGCGGCAACAAACGCATATAATCAGGCTGGATTATCCGCAAATGACATCGATTTAGCAGAAGTACATGATTGCTTTACCATTGCTGAATTGATGGCTACTGAAGATTTAGGATTTGCAAATAGAGGAGAAGGTGGAATATTCGCCAGAGAAGGAAGAGGTATTCGAAACCAAGGTCAAGTCACAATCAATGCAAGTGGTGGACTAAAATCTAAGGGACATCCATTAGGAGCTACTGGAACTGGGCAAGTAGTTGAAGTATTCAAACAACTGAGAGGTGAGGTTGAATCCAATAGACAAGTTAGAGATGCATCACATGCACTTACACATAATGTTGGAGGATCAGGTGCAACCTGTGCAGTACACATATTTGGGAGGGAGTTGAAATGAGTTCTAACCAATGTGTAAATTGGCAAGGAAACTTAGCATGCTTGCAACAAGAAGGACTGGTCATCAAAAGTCGCCATACAATTGATGGAATACATGTTTTTGGACCAGATAGCGACTACACTACTTTGGCAATAAGCGGGCTTTCACTGCTGTCAGACGAGTGTGATATTGATTCCATATCAGTAGATGAAAACATAGACCAGTTTGTTTTGCAAGCATGTGGTTACTTAATAGATGAAAATTCAGTTTGGTCGATTCAATGTTCCGTAGATAATGCTTGTTTATCGATATCGAGATCTCATGAACTTGATTGGGACATTGAGGGTGAAGAGATGGAATCTGAATTCCATGATAGTATTTCCAAGGCGTGGGCTGAAGAGATGACAGCTGTAAGTCAGGGTGCGTTTGTTTCAGAACAAGCATACAGAAGTGGCGCGTCATCGAGAATTAATTTTTCCAGTCAACAGTTAGGCGATATTCGAATTTGGCCTCCAAGAGAAATGATTGGTGACCAAAGACCAGAGGAAGCACCACCATTGTCCCAAGGTGGAGTTGTTGAATCATGGACAAAACTATCTGCTGGAGGAGCTCCTTCGGAATTTAGTTTACGAGCGCCAATTCTCGAGGGAATTGGCACAGTATTCGTGCGGCTAGATGATGGACCTTGCGGAGTATTCCTAGTTGCTGACGACAATGATGGTGAAATTGCAATCGGCTCAAGAGTTAGTTTTGCAGTAAGGAAAATCTACGCTCAAGACGGATTGATTAGATATGGTTTGAAAGCCCTATTGTAATTAATTTTCAAGGGAGTGTTCAAAAGCCATCATCATCGTCCCTAGTTTATGGCCGAGTGGGGGTTCCGGAAAGGAAGACGGGAAGCCGCTGAAAATCTAAGTGTTTTAGAAGAAGGTGATTGCCCACGATGTGGTGGTGAAAAGCAACCTTCAAGTTTGCCAGGATACCTTAGCTGTGCACGATGCCAGTATGAATGGAAAGACCCAAACCATGTAGCCAAAAAGAGTGGACCTCCTGATAATTATCGTAGAGATTCAGAGTTGATTGAAGAATTTAAGCGCGAAATGGAGAGTGGAGATCTATCCAATGTTCTTGGAATTAACAAGGGACTTTCAGGTGAACAAGAGGCATCACTTCAACGCCTTGAAGATAAATGGATGAGTGGAATGAGTGGTCATTTTAATGCCGCTGCTGAAGAGAGAAAACCACTAATGATTTCGTTCGATGATGATGATAATTTAGTAGATACAACGGTGGGAAGCATCACAATTGTAGCCAATGGATTCGATGGTGGGGAAGAAGTTCGCCTGGAATATCCAGGAATTGGAACTGAGTTCTATGCATATGATGAGATGAGTGAAACTGGATGGAGGAGAGGAAGAAGTGCAGATGACACTGCAAGATCGATAACAAATGTCATCAATCGATTCTCCAAATTGGTTTACGCAAATCAAGAAGGACACATAATCTTGCTAGAAATGAGAAGTGATGAGTTGAACCCTGATTCTTTGGTAATTTTCGTTGATGACCCAGGTGGTACCGACATAGTTGCAGAAAAGTCCGGTGTATCGATGGACCCACGAGATATCAGAATGGTTGAAGACTACCGTGTAGTAGTGGAGATTTGTTTGGCAGATGGAATTATTTCGCCATCTGAAGATCAAATGTTGTGGGCTATGCGTCAACAATTAGGTATCGATGATCCATTACACGTACAGATAGTTCAGCAAATTTTTGGTGATCACGCGCTCAAAGAATGTACTGGATGTGGCGAAATGGCAGAGCTTTATGCTGACTATGCCGCATGGTACTGCCAATCATGTGAAAGTTGGTGTTAGTACACCGGTTTATAGATTGAATTATCACATCATAAGCATTTGATAGTTTAGGGATTATTCATAAGGCGAGAGCCAATCGCATGAAACGGCGAGTATTATGGCCGAAGAAGTACTTTACATTGGAATTGACCTTGGAACCTTCCGCTCTGTTATGGTATCCAGTGACAGCCACGAAGAAGAGGAGCTTACTGTAATTGGAACACCTAAGGACCCGATAGCACGAAACTTCCTGAAAAGAGATGTTTTATTTGGAGAAGAAGCTCTAAAGAACAGACTAGCATTGAATTTGTTCCGACCATTGGAACTGGGTGTAATCAAAGACACTCCTGAAGATCGTGAATTTATTGCACATTTCATCACTCATTTGATTGGACTATCCGATCCAGAGGATTACGACCGTGTTGTAGCGGTAATTGGTGCGCCTGCTGAGGCAAGCCACGTTGACAAGACATCTATCTTCGATGCTGCTGCTGGTTCAGTAAATGCAGCTATGATTATCTCAGAGCCTTTCGCTGTTGCTTACGCATTGGACATGATTGAGCACACTCTAGTCATCGACATCGGAGCAGGAACAACTGACCTTTGTAGAGTATATGGAACAATTCCAGGACCTAAAGATCAGATGCACACAGGATATGCTGGAGACTATGTTGACAACCAGATTATCGTTGAAGTTCAGAAGAAATACAATGGAGCTCAGGTCACAAAAGATATGGCTCGAAGATGGAAGGAACAGTATTCCTTTGTTTCGACCAACACACCAGACGACCCAATTATGGTAGACTTCTCAATCGAAGGAAAAGCAATGTCACTGGACATTACTGATTGTGTACAGAACGCTTGTGAGTCAATTGTAGACCCAATCGTTGAAAATGTTAAGGCGCTAATCGCAGAATCAAACCCTGAATTCCATGATGAATTCCGCAGGAACATGGTTCTTGCAGGCGGAGGTTCTGGAATCAAAGGGCTTGGAGCACTAATTGAGCGAAGATTGTCAGACATGGGTGAAGTCAATGTTCACGTCGTAGATGATCCAGTTCGCTTAGGAGCTATGGGCGGTCTTAGATTGGCTATGGAAGTTCCAGAAGACATGTGGAAGAACTTGACTCTAGCAAGTCGCTGATTAGGAACTCATTCCTCTTCATTCCCGAAAACTAATGGCGAATCGCAATGAGGACATCTGTCCTCAGGTGATAACAGTAGAGGATTCACTGCTAGAACTGCTAGACATGTCGGGCATGCTGCTAACATTTCATTTGCAGCTAGATTGATGTTCTCATTGTAAACTGAATGACCGCTATAACCCATCTTGTAGACCGGATGGAAATGGATTCTTATCATTCTCACACCAGAGAAAGTAACCCAACCCATCAACAAAATAAACAAAATAGATGGCGCAAATAGTAGTACAGATACCCAGAATAGGAAAAGACATGTTCCTATTACTAAAGGTGCCATCCAGTAGGCCCAATCTGCTTTATTTCTGTATGAAGACCATACAAATATACAGGTAACGGCTGGAATATACTTCAAGTAATTGTAAGGACCTTCTAAAGTAATCAAACTTGGAATTAAGAAAAGATTGATTGAATAAAAAATCAATACTGTTGCAATCCGATTATGAGTCGAATCAATTGGATTAGTATTAGACGGCCTAGAACCTGCTAAGACCATGTCATCAGCACTCGACATACCCCCCCCGAAGGGTCATTTGTTGTTGAAACAACCGGCGAAGCCGTATTGAAGCAGGTGCTTGTGCCCCAAACATGCGAGACACCGACGTCGAGCTCCGTGGTGATTCCCTACAGGGCCGTCACATATTGTTGGGCGTCACTGGTGGTATCGCTGCAGTCGATACCGTTAGGCTTGCTCGCGAATTGAGACGTCATGGTGCTGAAGTGACAGTAATTATGACACCATCTGCTCAGGAAATTGTAACTCCACTCGCTGTTCGTTGGGCTTCACAAGGCGAGGTTATTACCGATTGGGATGGAGATCTTTCCGGGTTGTCAAACTTTGATGCCGTACTTGTAACTCCTGCCACTCGCAATATAATGGCGTCGTTTATTCATGGATTAATGAACGGTCCACTCTTGATGGCACTCTCTGCAGCAAGAGGTAGGAATACTCCAATAATGATGGTACCTTCAATGCATAATGATCTTGCAAACGATCCTGTGACTGAAGATTTGGTCATGCAATGTGTCAAATCCGGAGTTAGAATCCTATGGGGTGCTGAAGAAGAAGGGAAAAGGAAAAACCCTAATCACGAAGAAACTGTAGCAAGACTGGCAAACTTTGTCAATCAAAATTCAACATCGGTAGTTGTCACCTTAGGTGCAACCAGAAGTGCAATCGACGATGTTAGGTTTGTTCAAAATACATCAAGTGGGCGTACAGGCTATCTAATTGCAGATGATTTGTACCGACACGGAATGGATGTAACTTGCGTTAGTGGAGTTACGACCGTTGAATGTCCAAGTTGGTTACCTTTGGAGATTAAATGCCCTGACCCCGATTATATGTTGGCTGAATTGAAAGCTCTAACCAAAGACAGTATCAATGTCTGGATTCATGCAGCTGCAGTACTCGATTATGTGATTCCTAAACCTGTCGAAGGTAAAATCGCATCACTTCAGGGCCAACTAGATATCCAATTACAAGAAGGTGCAAAGCACATAATGGAATTGAAAGAATTGTGTAAAGGTTCCACTAGAATCGGTTTCAAGTTGGAAAGTGGAATCAAACAGAAAGATTTGGTTCATCGTGCTGTAGCCCAGATTGAGACTTCAGGAATGAATGCAACTATCGCAAATAGAATAGAAGATTATGGCAAAGAAGACAAGCCTAGAGGATGGCTTGTTGATTCACATGGAGCTCATTTCATTCTTGAAAAAGAATCGGATATGTGCGATGCTATACGTTCTGTGATTGAGAACAATAGGTGATCATTTGCGCCGATTTGTAATAGTTGGAACCCGTGCAATGGCAAAGGGAAAGTTGCCATTGAATGACATGGCAGGTGGAGCAGGTAGAATGGATGTCTTAGTTAGAGCCTTGATGTCCTCAGTACTAACAAGTCATGGAATTAGAGAAGATGTTGAATTTACAATGATATTGCTAGGAGGACCTGGACCTGCAAGAAGAATCAAGTTTGTATCAAATGAATTGAAAGGAGTTCATGCCGAAGAGAGAGCGGTTGCCGGTAAGATTGCAGCGGTAATCAAGGAGCCAATTCCACCACGAGGCCACTGGGTTGAAAGAAGTCCTGGAATCTATGATGGAGGTGGTGATTTAGATATGACTTTAGATGAATGGGATTGCCCAACAATCAGACTAGAAGCAGATTCTGAAAATCTATATTCCGGAGTACTTCCAAGTGATTTTTCTATTGAAGACATAGGATTCATACTCGGAGATGATAAGCCACTAGAGTGCGAAAGAGGAACTCCGAGAAGCCTCGGAAAGTCTTGGCTACAAGGACACACATGCATCGCAATTGTTCACTTCATCCTAGACGAAGGGTTCAGAATTAATCTCAACTGAATTTAGAGATAAACCATATTCCTGCAAAGATATTAGCAATGAAAGAGAATACTATCACAAAAGTAATTATTCGTAAATTCCTTGCAGTCTCATCCATAAATTCTCCTATTACTTTCCACTGATTTTGCGAAACCATATTCTTACGACTACAGTTTGTATTCGATAATATTTGTCGATAGCAATCACTGTAACCAGATTGGCATTCCTTCAGGACTATTTTCAAGTGACCAGGCTAACAAATCCACATCAATTTCCAACGGATGGGTTTGTGGCCATGAAGGTAAGCAAGAGACGCTAGCCATGCCTAGCATATCTGCATCAACATCTCCACGTTCAACTTCATCAACATCAATACTTGAACCTCCTAGTTTGAATGTGGACGTGTCATCCGAGAAAGTAATTGCATTACGATACCATCTCATTCCCAATCTAGTAGAACTATACTTGCCATTCCACTCTGGTGGAACATTGAGATTCAGAAACATCTCTCCTGCTGCGAATGCATCCTTTAGAGCCGATAAAGGATCATCATTCCATAATCTCGTTGAAGGCTTGGGCCAACTGGTAAGATGTGGCTCATTAATATCGATATGAGGGTGGTTGAGATTTGCAGGAATATCTGGTAGAACCGCTAATGCTGCTTCCACCAATTTGACAGTTGCATCTACTGAAACCTCCATTCCCTCTGGATCGAATGATGACCATGAAGATGCAATTGCAGGTACTCCATACATTCCTGCTTCTCTTGCGGCAGCCATTGTACCACTATGGTATGCATCTTGACTCATATTAGGACCGAGATTGATTCCACTGACCACTAATTTTGGAATGACTCCTGGTAGTAATTTCCTCAATCCCCCATCCAATGCTGCAATTACACAATCACAGGGAGTTCCGCCAATTGCATACTGGTGAACATTCTCTCGTGGATCATTTCTGTTGACCACTGTCAAAGGAATTCCTAATGAAATCTTCATACTAACAGCTGAGTTGTTTTCACTTGGAGCGAATACTACCAACTTGTGTCCCTTCTCATGTAACCTATCTACGAGAATCTGTAAACTAGTTGCATCAATTCCATCATCATTCGTTAGAAGTATCCACGACATTTTCTGCACCTCCCTTAATCACGCACAGTATACCCACGATGAGTATTGATCCTCCTATCCAAGTCCACTCACCAGGGATGTCTTCGTTGAAGAAGAACCATCCGATAAATGCGCCAATGATAGGCTCTAAAGTGACTGCAAATGATATTGTTAGCGGAGGTAACCAACGTAGACATGCGTTTAGACCTGTGTGTCCGACTATACCGGCTAAAAATGCTAGTAATATGAACCATGAGAGCAAATCAGATTCAATCCAACCAAGTGCAGCAGTTTCCTCACCCATGATTATTGAAAATGGAATCAACAATATTCCACCGATTAGAGTTACAGGAACCGCATACACGAAAACCGGCATCCATTCACGAAGTATTCTGCCTGCAACGATGTAACCAACAACAGTGACAGCACCCAAAAATGCAAGCATGTCTCCCCATAGAGTGACATCACCATCATTCTTGGCATCGAGAAGAGTTATCGCTGCACCAACCAATCCAATTAGAGCTCCAGTAGTTTCGAGCTTGTGTGGTTTTCTAACCAGTATTGCTGTTCCGATTACAATGATGATCGGATGACTAGTAACGAATAGCAATGAGTGCGCTAAAGAAGTGTGATCAAGTGATGTAACCCAAGTTCCAAAATGAGCAGCTAAAGCAATTCCTGAACCGAGAACGATTAGAATTGTTTTTCTTTCTAGCAGTTTGCTACGATTATCGATACTCATCTCACGATACTGCCATATTGCAAAAGGCAATAACATCAGAACTGTAATTTGTAATCTCCATGATGCACGCATCAATGGTGGAATAGAATCAAGATGTGATAAAATAGCACCTGCAGAGGATACGCCAAATACTCCTGCAACTAACAAACCCCACACCAGTGGAGGTGTGCGGGACACTGTATCACGCCTCTATTAATTCTGCATCTTGGGCCTCATCAGAGCCGCCAATGACTCCTGCTCTCTTGAACAGTGCATAGATTAGATAACCAATCACTACATTCAGCATGACAAAGCTTCCAAGTCTCAAGAAGTGCCATGTAATGCTTGTACCAAAGGCAGGTGACCATAATGAATCTATGAATGAAAGAATACTGCTTTCTGTACCGAAGAATGCTTCTCCGGTTAGAAGACCCGCAGCAACCATGAAAGTTCCAAGAAGAATTAGTGCTCTTTGCTTTTCAGCAACAACCGTACCTTCTTTCTCCTTAATAGCTTCAATACGAGGCTTGAGTTTCTTGTCTTCCCACTTGTCACGAGCAACACCACCGATCAACATCGGTAGAGTGTGTGGAACATCCAGATACATTCCGAGTCCGAATGATGTACCCATTCCTGTTGCCCATTCAACAAAGACTCCAAGCATGAATCCTAGTAATAGAAGCATCAAGTCTCCTTGACCTTCAGCGAAAATGACAGAGAATGTTGCGAATGCGTTTGCTTGAGGCGCAATAAGTTGAATTCGGCCTTGAGCTAATTCATTGGCTAAGAAAATCGCCACACCAGCACCGATTACTGCACCTGGAACGACTCCCATGATATTTCCTTTAGAAATGTGATAAGGACGATTACCGATGTAAAGACTGTTCTTGTAATCACCAATTACTGTTCCAGACATTGAAATCGCAGAACCAAATACTGTGGTTCCAACTAATCCTAGTAGTACAGCTTCTTGAATGGTTAATCCAAGTGCGTCGTTGAAGTTCAAGAACACACCAAATAACATCAGTAGAACAATGAATGAGGTTCCTGAAACAGGTTCGATTCCAGTCTCTCCCATTACTCTGACAGCGATTGCTCCCAATAGGAATGTAGTCATGAGAAGAATTAGAGAGAACACGATACTAGCCATGATTGGGAAATCACCCAACATGAAAATTACAATCATCGAACCAAATGTCAGCAACATGAAAATCGGGATGTGTGCAAGTGGCCATTCATACCATCCTTTGCCCTCCATATACTCCTTGCCACTGTCTCCCTTGAATGCTCGACCAATGTCTACAAAGATATTAGCAAATGTTTTCCACATCTTCAGAAGACCAAATATTCCTCCACCAACAATTGCTCCAATTGCGATGAAACGGACTGCCTTTGAGAAAGCATACATTTGGACTGCCCCTGTTGACATTTTGTATTCAGCAGGGTTAACTGCATGCAATGCTGCTGGAAGATCTTGTAGAGGCACACTGGCTCCTAATTGACCTTCGTAGACAGGAACATTGAATGCCACTGCAAGAGGCACTAAGAAGAACCATCCAACGATAGTACCTAGATTAACCAAAAATGCAACACGTGTTTTCATGAACCAACCGATTGCGAACATTGACGGAGTTAAAGCAACACCAATGTAGGTATACATGAATGGATTATACCACTGTTCAGCATCGTAATGAGCAGGTCCAGCACCGACTCCACCAATCACTTCCCCTGGTTGATGAATCTTAGCATGCGAGTAAAATGATGCCACTCCAAATGTACTTCCGGTAGCCATTTCAGCCAAATAATCAGTAAGTGCAAGGGTCTTACCCTTCACATAAATTAGTGGATATTCTATTAGGAATAATGCTAGCATGGTGATTCCGGTCCAGACTCCAATTGTCTTCAGTGAGTCTCTTGCATGTTCGACTGCCCCTGAACTAACATCACTAGCGATATCTAGCATTTTGAGTGTCGCTTCGAATCCAGGCAAAGGCAGAGGATCTTCCACTAACCATACTCTTCTGAATATAATGAAGTACATTACACCCAAGAATCCTGCAAACATTGAAGCAACAATACCAACGAATGCTAATCGAAGAGTCTCTCCTGAACCAAGAACTATCAACGGACCATCGGCCAACGAATATTGAGGATCTGCTGCTAGCAAAAAGATTGCAGGGAAGGTAAAGATGAATCCAGTAGATGCGTGAGTTGCACCGGTAGTTGCAGATGTTGCGATATTAACTTCGGATGGAGACCATTTCAAAGCCATACCCAAAACATATGCAATATACCAAGCCGCTGAGATAGCAAGACCAAGTTTTAGCCCAATATATGCAGTTACTCCAGAGAACACCGCACCTATTGCAATTCCTAGCAGGACCTTTTTGGTATCCCAATGTGAGACTTCGAACGCCTCTTCTAGGTTCTTCTCTTCCAAATATTGTTCGAGAACACCTGTGTTTAGGTTGTTGTACATCTCGTCGTCGAGCCAAGTCAAAGTGCCTCTTTCGATAGCCTTCAAACCCTCCGGTGTAACCGGCTGGCGATACGCAGACTTTTTGACACCCATTTTTCGCACCTTTTAGAAATGAGATTTCAATGGTCACGGATAATCTTGTAGAGACCTAGAGCTTCCATCCACATGATTTCAGTCCCTCCGTCAACATCTAGACCATCTTCAAGTGGTAGGATCATCATCGAGTGATCTCGCATGTTCATTGCGTGAACTTCAGAGCCATCTATATGGGTCACCATTGCTGTACCTTTCTCGATTAGAGGTACGTTGATTGAATCGGTTACGCTTCCTACATGTGAGATCTTTTGACCTGTGAAAATGTCTACTAATTCCAGACGTGCCTTAGCAGAACCGTGCTTTCCAGGCTTCGATTTTGAAATGGAATTTATCTTGTATGCTTTGTCGTCGACACAGCAGTATCGTCCGACCTTCAATGTTCTAATTTCTACACGGGTCGTACCTGGCACTTGTCTCCCTCGCCCTTAGGCTATGGTTCGGGCTTATGACCGTTGCCATTGAATCGTGCAACTACTCATAAATTGCGAACATCAAGTCTACTACCATTTTCTCCAAGATTACCGAGACAATACGGGAGCAACTTTTCTGCCACATCAACTGGATTAGTTAAATCTCCATTCGTATAATAATCGATGAAGTTTGATAATGCTGGAAATGATTTTTCATCAGCATTACGAATATCTTCTTGCATACCTGTGTCAACAATTCCTGGTGCGATTGAAATTGCTGAAATATTACGAGATGCACCCTCTTCTGCCATGCACAAAGCCCACATATCCAATCCTGCTTTTGAGACACAATACGCACTCCATCCATGAATAGAACGCTTCGCAGCACCACTGGAAATCGTCGTTATTCTAGTGTGCAAATCACCACCTAAAATTTTGTTAAGACGTGTTGTTAGATCTTGGACTCCAATCAAATTTACTTGGATTGACTTGGCCCAATCGGCCCTCTCAACATCAAGCATATTTTCAATTGGATGGATTGTTCCCGCATTGTGAACAATTCCTGAGAGATGAGAAAAACGGTTTGAAATCACTGTTGCTGCAGACGATATATCCGCACGATCACTGAGGTCGCAAGAGATAGTTATAGAATCCTGATTTATGTCTGCTAGTTCGGCTCCTGTAACCCCTAGATCGATACTTTCTCTAGCCAATGCAATAACTGGAAATCCACTACTAGCTATTGACTTCGCTATCTCTTTTCCAATACCCCTTGATGCGCCAGTTACCAGATATGCTCCCTTCATATCATTCAATAAAAGGCGAATACATTTGAGACTTCTCACTGTTCCCAAATTCTGAAACCATCGGCATCAGAATACCAATGCCTTCCATCATTATCTTGGTACCAATTGACTCCATTTTCGTCAGTTGGCATCCATTCACCCGGAGGTAGTTGCTCCCATGTCTCAACAAAATTAACTTCTTTTTCGGTCGTAACTTGAATCATTTCACCCGGTAACTCCTGAGATTCAGATTCCATATTTAGTTCAACTTTCTTATTACCACTGGGCCTTCTATTCTGGGCAGGCTTCTTTCTAATCAAAACTGCAATCGCACCAAAAAGAATCATTAGGATTCCAGCTGCAGCTATCGCTAGAATTGTGAACAAATTCGAATCTTCCCCTGAATTAGCGTCGCCAGATACATCGTCTTCATCAGACTTTTCTGCGGTTAAGCAACCTTGTGTCTCCTTGTAAACAAGATTTGATGCTTCATTTGGACAGCGATCTGGTTGTGTTGCTTTTGGAATAAATTCTCCAATAGTCCTAGAATCATTCCATGCCGGGTCATTCCAATTGTCACCATAGCCATCACCGTCTGTATCATTCCACTGAGTTGGGTCATTATCATTGAAATCGCCATCTGACGACCAACCATCTTTGTCGAAATCATAACAACCTAATTTGTCGTTGAATGATTTTCCAGCAGCATTAGGACAATCATCCCCGTTATTTCCATCAGAATTATCACCATATCCGTCACCGTCAGAATCTGCCCATTGAGTTGAATCATAAGGGAAATCATCTTGATCGTCGAAAACCAAATCATTATCGGTATCTATTTCAGAAATTGAGCACCCAAATGTCGGATTAATATCTCCATTTTCTAAGTATTGAGTAGTATTAACTTGAATTAATGTTTTTGAATCCGGGCATTGGTCCATGTCATTGAAGAATCCATCGCCATCTGAATCTACCTGAGAAGGAGCACAGCCATTTGAATCAACCTCTGAAATTTCTTCTAATGGAGTATCAATACAATAATCATAGTACCCTAACGATTCTGAAACTACTGAATCACCAACTCCATCTCCGTCTGCATCCCTGTGTTGATTTGGGTTCGAGGGAAGATCGTCAATTGAGTCAGCCCAACCATCTGAATCACTATCGATACATCCGAAAATTCCCTCTTGATGTGAGGTACCACTTACATCGATGCAGTCATCCCCTTCCAGACCTGATTTATTGTCTCCAAATCCATCGCCATCAGAATCTATCCATTGTGTTTTTTCATTGGGGAATTCATCTATATTGTCACCGTATTCATCCATATCAGAATCGACCCATTCACTAGAATTATCTGGGAAATGGTCACCCAAATCTGACCAGCCATCACCATCAGTATCGACACAACCAATTAGGTCCTCCGTGGAGTTACCTTGAACATCAACACAATCATCTGAATTGTCACCAAAACTATCCATATCTGTATCATTCCATTCATTGATATCTCCAGGGTGTGAATCGTTGACATCAGCCCATCCATCATTATCAGTATCAGGGCAGCCTGTTGAACCAAGAGTTGAAGTTCCTGAAACCTCAATACAATCATCCAAATCATTTGTGAATCCATCTAAATCAGAATCGAGTTGCGAATCTGCGCAACCATCCTCATCGACATTTAGTCCAAGTTCAGTATCTGGACAATTGTCTTGCTCATCCCACACTCCATCAGAATCCTGATCGGGCAATAGATAGGACATGTTGACACCTAACTTAGCCCAAGATGAATACAAATCCCAAACTCCCAATCCTACAAATCCCATTTGTTCCCACTTTAATTGTCCTAAATCTGTTAACAAGAATTTCAAGAAATCGATATTCTTAGCCAACTGACTAGTTGCTACAAATGCTCGCATGTCAGTTTGCAGTGGCCAATCCCCTGACTTAGAAGAATTCAATGATGCATTTATTGCCAAACCACCATCTGAAATTGCGTCAACCACGCCATGTGTGTAATTATCTACTAATGGGACTATGTATGTACCAGCTCCATTATTCAACGAATAAATTAGTTCAGTAAATCCGATGGAACCTTCAGCACCCGAAGCAGCGACACCTTGAGTCACGTCTGATCTGAATTCGCCAGCAATGGCCCTGTATCTAGAAGATGTTGAAGTGTATAACGAGTCGGTTTCTGCACAGTTTGCACAAAGTACTGTTTCTTTCAGTATTGTAGTATCAGTTCGATTCTCCCATCGGTGTGAAAGAACTATCTCTTTATCAGGACATGATGGATCTAAATCCCTCCACTCCGGAATACCATTGGAATCATCATTTGGAACAACAGATGACCAAACCAATCCTGGCATTTCACCATCAGTAGTTAGAGTTGATTTACTTTGAGCAGATGTAATCCATCGAACTTGAGCCATAGATAATCCACCGATAGATTGCACGCAGGATTCTGTTGGCCCTCCCGACTTGACCATCAGTGCTCCAGCCGCCCTACCGAAAGGAATCTCAAGTATTTGCCCTGCAGTATTCTTGCAATTCCACATTCCATTCTCAGAATAATTACTATCCTTAATAGCATATTGTGGAGATACTCCATTCGTACTTGAACCGATGTACTTCTTTGAATCACAAACCGCCAAACTGGTTTCGACTCTATCATGTTTCCAAACTCTAACAGATTCATCGGTAGTAGGGTAAGATGATCTCCAAGCGCTCTCCATGAGTGCTGTATAATGATCTCCATGAACTCTGATGTATGCATCAGGGGACATTTGTATCGAAGTGTAACCTCTACGCCAGCCAACAGCAAGTACTTCTCCAGTCGAGTCAAAAGATACTGAATACACACCTCTATTGTTATTTCCGGAACCAAAATCTTCCATTTCACCTATGGATGTCCATGTATCGGTACGATATGCAAACATTGAGGATTGCCTTCCACGAGCAGCAACTAATGTTCCACCATCAGGTGAAAAATCAACATCGTAAACATCCGAACTTGCATCTATAGTTTGAACGACTGATTGATTGGCAATGTCAGTAATTTTTATTGTATTGTCATTAGAACCTGTAGCAATGTATCTGCCATCAGGGCTGATTGATAAAGTTCGAATATAGTCTGTGTGATTGGTCATATTCAATGCAAGAGTACCATTATTGGACCAATATGCTCTAAGTTGATTGTTAGATGAAAATACCACTAAACGATCATCAGGTGTAGTGTCTATTCCACTAATCCATCCAGGTAGAATTGATATTTCGCGTTCTAAAGTCCAGTTACTAGTATCGAACCATTTGACAATTGAATCATATCCACCTGCAATAATTCTACTTCCATCATTGGACCAAGCCACTTCAAACACACCATTATTGGTCGTATTATTCCATAGATCTGCAACTAAAGTACCAGTAGTAGAATCGATGACCCTACAACCCCCATTACCGCTTGCTACTACTAGATGTTGTCCGTCTGGTGATGCCGCAATATCATAGATGTCACCTGGCATCGAATACAGTAGATTTTGATGATTTCCAAGTGAATCAAAGATATGTACATCGTTATCCTTACCACCGGCATAAAACATTGAATTGTTTTGCGCCCATGCCAAACCATACACTTCACTTCCAACAGTACCATAATCAGTATTTTCTCTAATCGAATCGCCCCAATTTTGCATCACTGCTTGTTCGAAATCTGCAATTCCATCACCATCTGAATCGGGACATCCTAATCCTGCAGTTGAATTCGCCGTACCAGCAGCGAATGGACAAATATCTATCGAATCATCAATACCGTCGCCGTCTCCATCTAATGACGACGAAATTGGTGAAAAAATCACGCACAACATCAACATCGACAGGAAAGTAGCCTTCCGCATGTTCACGCTAATGCGCTTCTCAACTAAACTCTTGGGCAAGACTGCACAAAAAAGTTCTATGAATAATCGTAGAAACCTTTACCCGATTTTCGGCCTAGTTTACCAGCCTCAACCATTTCTATTAGCAGTGGAGCAGGTGCATATTTGTCATCTGCTAAACCTTCGTGGAGTACATTCATGATATGCAATACTGTATCGTTACCAATAAGATCGGAAAGAGCTAATGGGCCGATAGGGTGATTCATTCCTAGTTTCATAATTCCATCAATTGCTTCAGGTTCTGCTACTCCTTCTTGAAGAGTTAAAATTGCTTCATTAATCATCGGACACAGAATTCTATTGGAAACGAAACCAGGTGAATCATTACACATCAAAGGAATCTTACCCATTTTTTCAGCTGCATCCAGAACTGTTGATGTCACATCTTCAGAAGTATTCTTTCCATTTATGACTTCAACTAATTTCATGATAGGAACAGGATTCATGAAATGCATTCCAATTACCTTATCCGGTCTACTGGTAGAATCTGCAATCGTGTTTATTGAAATCGATGAAGTGTTAGAAGCAAGAATGCATTCAGGTTTGCAAATATTATCAAGTTCGGCAAATATTGAAATCTTGAGATCTAAGATTTCAGGGACCGCTTCAACAACTAAGTCAACATCACTGCAGGCCGACCTATCAATTGCAGTAGTGATTCTTGCACGTGCAGAATCTGCATCAATCTGAGTCATTCTCTCTTTGGAAACGAGTTTGGCAAGAGACTTTTCTATTGTAGCAATTCCCTTATCAACAAATTCCTGTTTAATATCGATCATTACAACTTCAATTCCAGCGCAAGCTGCTACTTGAGTTATTCCATTTCCCATTTGCCCTGCGCCGAGAACAGCCATTTTCGAGATGCTCATAACCAACCCGAATAGTTCCCCATTCATCATAATTGGCTTCGAACTATGAAATATCAGCAGATGGTTCTAATGTAAAGTCGACTTACCGGTTGTATGCGTGAATGGCTTCACCTAAAGCATGTAATGCGAACTGGCTGGGTAAGAGCTGGCGTAGAATCTCCTGAGAGTGTTGCTGCCCATTCATGGGGTATGTCGATTCTAGCAATGCATTTGTGTCCAGATGAACTTGACAAAATGAGAGTTTTGGAAATGTGCTTGGTCCACGACCTTCCTGAAGTTGAAGTCGGAGACCTCACACCACATGATGATACAAGCACCAAAAGTGAAGATGAACATGCTGCCATGGAAAGATTAGCTCCGCAATGGTTGGCGTTATTCGAGGAGTATGAGGCTGGCAACACGCCTGAAGCTAAGTTTGTGAAGTATCTGGACAAGTTAGACATGGCCTTAATGGCCCGAATCTACGAAGATTCACAGGGCCTAGATTTGTCTGAATTTATCGCTTCTGCAAGAGAAGTTATAGGCGAAACGCACTTGAAGTGAATTGGGTACGGCCCGAATACCACAGTCCTGTAGTGTAGTGGTCCATCATCTCGGGTTTTGGTCCCGGGGACGTCGGTTCGATTCCGACCAGGACTATCCCCCATCATTTTTGGTTCAGATTAGTGTTTTGTTAAATCTGCGTACCACAATAGTGAAAAGAGAATTTTGGTGACGAGAAGTTATGTCACCTGTTTTGCGTGCATTTCTGATTAGTATTTTGTTAATCGCTGTTTCGGGATTAAATCTTGCTGATGCTAATTCATCAGGAAAAACTGGGTCAACTACATCAGGTTGTGGCTGCCACAATACAGATGCAATGATCATGCCTACGATGAATGGATTACCATCATCATATACCCCTGGCACCACATACTCACTTACGTGGTCAGGTAGCGGAATGTCATCCAGTGGACAAGGTGGTTTCAATCTTGATTCATCTAGTGGAACATGGTCGAATTTAGGAAATCGAGTTAAGGCATCTAGTGGCGAATTAACACATAGTAATGATGGTCAGCGTTCATGGACTGCTGATTGGACTGCACCTGCAGTAGGAACTGGAGATGTTACATTCGATTTAGCAGTGTTATATGCAAATGGTAACAATATGAACAGTAATGACAACTGGGGGACCAACTCTTGGACTGTACCAGAAGGTGCAGCACCCCCAACAAATACACCTCCTGTTGCCTCGAATGTCATGATCACACCTAGTGGAAATGTAGAAGTCGACCAGTCCTTGACACTATCATATACCTACTCTGATGATGATAGTGACCCTGAAGGAACTACTCAGATTCGATGGTACGTTAATGGAGTTGTAAGATCCTCCTTCAATGATGTTTCAACAATTCCTTCATCATCAACATCAGTTGGTGAAGAATGGACAGTTAAGGTAACTCCTCACGACGGTACTGAATTTGGAGCTACTGTCGAAAGTATTGATTCTGCAGATATTATCGATATTGATAGCGATGGTGATGGAACATTAGATGGGGATGATGCATTCCCTAGCGACCCTAACGAGGACACTGATTCTGATTCAGACGGTGTTGGAGATAATGCAGATGCATTCCCTAATGATCCAAATGAGACTATGGATTCTGATGGAGACAATGTCGGTGACAATGCAGATGCATTCCCTAATGATCCTACAGAAACAATGGATTCTGATGGCGACACTGTCGGAGACAATGCAGATGCATTCCCTAATGACCCAACAGAAACAATGGATTCTGATGGTGACAATGTCGGAGACAATTCTGATGCATTCCCTAATGATGCAAATGAAACAATGGATTCGGATGGCGACACTGTTGGTGATAATGCAGACGCATTCCCTAACGATTCAAGCGAAACTGTAGACTCCGATATGGACGGAGTTGGAGACAATGCAGATGTATTCCCCAATGATGCAAATGAAACATTGGATTCTGATGGCGACACTGTTGGTGACAACGCAGATGCATTCCCTAACGATGCAAGCGAAACTGTAGACTCCGACATGGATGGAGTTGGAGATAACTCTGATGCATTCCCTAACGATGCAAACGAAACAATGGATTCTGATGGCGACACTGTAGGAGACAATGCAGATGCATTCCCTAATGATGCAAACGAAACTGTAGACTCTGATGGTGACAATGTAGGAGACAATTCTGATGCATTCCCTAACGATCCAAACGAAACTATGGACTCTGATGACGACAATGTCGGTGACAATGCAGATGTATTCCCTAACGATCCAAACGAAACTGTAGACTCCGATATGGACGGTGTTGGAGACAATGCAGATGTATTCCCTAATGATGCAAATGAAACATTGGATTCTGATGGCGACACTGTTGGTGACAACGCAGATGCATTCCCTGATGATCCAGACGAAACAAAAGATAGTGACGGAGATGGAGTTGGCGATAACGAACAACTCGCTGCAGAAAAAGCGGCTGCTGAGAAAGAAGACGATGATGAAGGTAGCAATTGGATCTTGATTACCTCGATAATTTTGCTTCTGTTGATTGCAGGTGTTGCGGTATTTGTTATCAGGCAAAAAAATACTGATTCGATTATTGAACCTGCTAAAAATTTCGACCAGCAATTAATGCCGGGCCAGTTCAAGCCATTCCAGGCAACTCATACTGAAGCTCAAGTGTCTATTCCACAAAGTGATTTGACAATACCATACACAGAACCTGTCGCTGAACCTACCGTTGTTCAACAATGGACTGATGAAAATGGCAATACATGGAGATCCATGGATAATGGAACCACATTATGGTGGAATGGAACTGATTGGCAACAATCATGAAACAATTATTCAATCAATTGTGATTGCGATTCCATTGTGCTTTTTGATCACGGACTAGTCCTGCCATTCGGTATTCTCCTGCATCTTCATACGCTTTAATTGCAGCATCCCAATTTTTTGCTTGGCTCATATTATGAGCTAATGCGAGAAGTTCTGATTTACTCTTAGGTTGTGGTTGCTCTTGGATATATGAATTTGATGAGTGACTATTCCAATTATTGACTTGCATATTTTGTTGTTGAACAGTTCCAATTCCATGAGATGCTGCTAGATTTTTTATTGAATTCAGCAAATTTATTACATCTTTTTTAGGAGTGTTAGATCCAGATGTACTGATATTATCACCCCTACTAGAATCAATACCAGACATTAGTCCTGCAGATTTGAAGTAACATTGACTAAAATCTGTATATCTAATAGATCCCGAAGTCGGGGTCGATGCAAGATGATTCCAATAAATTCCACCAGCGGTGAACATAATATGATCTTTAGCAGAACCAAACACTGTACAATCAATCAACCCAACAACTGGATCTGTTCCAACATAACTGTTCTTCGTAATTGCATTGGTTAATTTTTTTTGAGGTATTCCAGGTGCAACAAGAACTCCGGTCACATATCTCAACTGCCGAACCAACTCATCAACAAATTGATTGTTCGGATGTTGCATGGAATTTGCACAAAAATCAAGTATTTTAATTCCTAGTATCATTGGTTGCTGTCATTGCCCAACCCAATATTACCGCCAACTGCTGAATCAGATATATTGTATGTCACGCTAGAAGGTTGGTTATCTAACATTGAAGCTTTCATTCGTAGCATCTGGGCTTTATCCAAGTTGCCTGCAGATTCATACAAAGTTGCCGATTCAAGGAAACGGCCACTGTCTTCCATAGTTTTTGCATTTTGCAACAACTTCAGCTTTTCATGAGAATAACCTGCTGTCGCCAACATACTAACGTGAACATCCCAACTAACACCCAATTTATTCCTCTGCACTTCGAGAAGGTTTTCTTCTTCTTTTGACAAGAAACCATCAGCTAATGCAGTAGTCAAAAATGCTAGATACACATCTTCATTATTCGATTTGGGAGCGTGACTATCTCTGAGTTGTTGTTCAGCAAGTGATCGTAGTTCACCCGCCAAAGAATACTCACCAGCTTGCTCTGCTTCCAATGCTGCTTCCATCAGACGACCTTCGGCACGCAATAACTCAACATTTTGCATACGCTGCATATTCATTTGTGCATCCAATTCAGATTGTGTCGGGTGATGAACAACTGGAGGAGCATATGTTGGCTGAGCTGGCATCATATATGCAGGATTTTGTATAATCGGCGCAGGTGCGTGAATTATTGTTGTTGTCATCTGGTTTTTAGAATTATATCCAAGCCCCAATAATACTGCGGCTCCTACAGTAGGTATGCAGCAAAATACAGCCATCAGGCCGTTTAATGTCTCATCATCATCAAGTACATCTTGACAACGACTAGTAGATTCACCATTTTCGTCTAGTTCATCTTCGCACTTGTCCACTGCATCTTGATCAGGATCCATAACACCAAAAATCAAAATCGTAAATACAACTGCTGCGGCAAATGTTATCCAACCAGCTTTGATTTTTGTATCAGCGTCCATGAATATCAGTACATCGACTAATCGCTAAGTACTATTAGATTCCGGTACAAATACCAAAATTAATCGTTAATCACTTCAGGGGTTTTTGACAAATCCCTTGTGATGTTCTTTTGATGCGACTCGATAGTTCCGCCACCAATTTCTAAAAGTTTGGAATCTCTCCACAACCTTTCAACTACATACTCTGCGACATATCCGTATCCACCCATGACTTGTATAGCAGCATCAGCAATTTCCTTCGCTGCTGTAGTCGCGAATAGTTTGACTCCATCAGAGTCAAGTCTTTGACCAGCATTTCCAAGACCCATGTTATTGGCTGTATCGTAAATGTAAGAGCGCATTGCCCTGTACTTTGCCCATGATTCTCCAATGTATCTTTGCATCTGCCCAAAATTCCTGATCTGATTTCCGAATGCTGTCCGGTCTGTGGCATATTTGTTCATCTCATGAAGTGACCTTCTTGCAATTCCCAAAGACATAGCAGCAAGGGTTAGTCTCTCTAGTTCGAGATTTCTCATCATATGAATCATGGAATCGCCAACTTCTCCAACCAAATTATCACCAGGGACAACACAATCCTCGAACACTAATTCAGCGGTATTTGATGCCCTCATTCCGGTCTTATCCATTATTTTCTGACCGACGCTGTAACCTGCATGTCCATTCTCGACAAGGAAAGTGGAAATTTGTGCTTTCCCTCTTTCATCAACCCCGGTTTTCGCATAAACCCAAACAACATCTGCGGGAGTCCCATCATCATCGAGACATCCGTTTGTAATCCACATTTTACGGCCATTTATTACCCATGATCCATCATCTCGTAATTCTGCAGTAGTTGTCAGTCCAAGTACATCAGTTCCTGCATCTGGTTCACTCATTGCCATTGCGCCAATCCATTCTCCTGAGCAAACTTTAGGCAAAATTCGAGCACGTTGTGAATCATTCCCATTGAATTCAAGATTATTTACAAATAACATAGAATGTGCTAGGTAAGCAAGAGCAAATCCTGGATCGCTTGCAGAAAGTTCTTCATGAACGATTACGGTAGCTACTGCATCCAAACCAGCACCTCCGTACTCTTCACTTGCTGTAATTCCAAGTAGACCTAAATCACCTAGAGATCTTAAGAGTTCCAAATTGAATTTTTCATCACGGTCATATTCTAATGCTTGAGGTTCTACGTTTTCAGTGACGAAATCGCGAACCATTTCACGTAGCATTTGGTGCTCATCGCTAGGATTTGCTATGTCCATAACACATCACTGTGTAAGGCGGGGATGGTTTTGCTTTTTTGTGTTCGGTTTCAACGAGCAATTTTTCTTGCTCGTTTCCTTGGAGCGAATTCTCTACCAACAGCAGGCCGTGAGCGGGCCCTTCTAACTGCACGCCTTGTCTTGACTTTCCTTTCGTTTCTGGCTATTTTTTTAGCCCTCTTTCCGACGTGCTTTAGATGACCGGATTTAATTTGAGGTTCCGCAGGCAGATGGTTATCAATCCCTGCACGAGACAAAACATCTTCTGCTAATCCTTTGGGAGAAACAGTAGTAGCTTCTTCGACGATCCTTGCAGCCATATGGCGCAATGTGTCACCGTTGTGAACGATTGGTTTATTGGAAACATCAACCATTACATGTTGTTGAATATCAAGTTGTTCTTCCATCAATGAAAGAAGAAAATTCTTAGTTAAGTCGACTTGCTCACGCTCTACCATANGCATCCCATCCAGTTATCAGGGAATCTGACGCAGTTATGAACTTTCGGAGAGAATCACCAACCAATACAACGATTTTGAAAGTGAAAAAAATCGTCCAATTTGATTTAATGGGGCCGTGACCGGGACTTGAACCCGGGCTGGCAGGACCACAACCTACCGTGCTAACCGCTACACCATCACAGCCATCGGTTATTTTCGTCCACCGCCAAGCCGTATATATCTCATTCCGTTGACTTCTTGATACGACAAACCGTTCGATTGAAGTTGCATTGCGTTTGAGGACTACACATGCGCAGGTTAACCATACTTGTTCTGGCCCTTCTGATAATGCCAGCCACACTTGCTGAAGCAAGAAGTGTTCATTCTACTGAAGTGGTAGATATGTTCCCTCAAGGCAACATGCAAGATTCTACTGATTGGGATATCAAAAGGCACCTAGCATTCACCGGAGAAAACCTGCCTGACGATGCTGAACATGTTTTTGGTATGGTAGCAGATAATCATATGACCCTGGGAATCAATCTGCCAGAACATTTTGATGATCAAATGATTTGGTCTAGTTCAACGCCAACAAACTCCAACGCATCAATAGGAAGTCCTGATGGAGCATATAGCTGGTCTACAGGACCAGACATTACATTAGCAGGATTTTCAGTATCCGGTTTGACTTCAAATGCAATCCAGAGTGTAGAATTAGTTGTGCATTTTAACATCCCAGATCCACTACTCCAAGACAAGACAAGGTTTTCTGTGATCGATGAAGGCAATCACGATCTTGTTAAAACTTGGAGCAATACACAAAGTGGATTATATTACATGGAAAATGGATGGTCTGTGGAAATCTTTGATGACGATAATTGGACATGGGATGAATTGGCAAACTTGGAAGTAACATTGGATTATGTATCCAATGGAGGAACTGATGATTCACAATTACAAGTTGATGCAGTAGGGTTGAAGGTAACTATGTTAACACCATGGTATGGTGCAGAAAGAGTCACCGCCACATCTATAAATCAGTTTACTGAGTGGCCAATAATCGACTTGGATATCGCTTCCGGGCAATTATCATCTGTATCTACTGCTCCTTGTGGATTGAGTTCTGATGGCGGCACTTGGACAACAGATAGCATAGCAAAACCTGCTGCACAATCATGGGGAAGAATACACTTCGAACACGATGATTCTAATGGAACCATTGGTGTTGAATATGTGGACAACCAAGGAGCTTGGGTTTCAATACAGCCAGGATTAATACCCACTGTATCTGGAGATTTACAATTAAGATTTACAATTACAGATACATGTTTAACAAGAGCATGGGTTGATGTAAACGATCCTCACATTAGAATCGTAGGCAGTATTGCAGGAGATAATACATCTATGGTTGAAAGTGCAACCAGATGGACACTAGTTGTCAATGGCGAAACTGTAGCCAATAATGATGGAACTGCGGTTGGTTCATTTGACATTCAAGTGCCAATCGGGCATGTATTGGATAGTTCAGATACCGAGTTAGAAATTAAAATCAAAGCATGGTACAACTGGGGAAATGATGGATCACCAGCAACACTAAGTTTGGTGATAAATAACCTCGAAATTATTGGAGCATATTCGATTGAATACGACGAAGATCCAGTTTGTGGATTAATTGGGTCGCATGATTTAGTAGAAGACATGGGCGGTACAATCTTACCACTTATTTCGACTTGTTCAGATGACAGAACAGATTCTGAAAACCTAAATGTCCAATTTCAAAATTCAAATCCTGAGATTGTAGAAGTTGACCTTACAGAAGGACAAATCAGAGTTAAGTTGGTTCCAGAAGCGTCTGGAACAGCAACAATCACAGCAATAGTAAGTGATCCATCAGGGAATTACTGGTCTGAGACATTTAACATAAATGTAGCAAATGTAAACGATAAACCAGATCTTGCAGAATTCATAGGCGTTGTTCCTGTGGAGCATGACCACCCACATGTTATTCCTTTCACACTTTCAGATTCTGATTCATTCGCCCAAGACTTGACAGTAACCACAAATCGTTCATGGGCAATAGTCAACTTAACTGATAGAGAGATTGTAGTAACTGCGCCTAATGTTGGCCTAACTACGATATTGGTCACGGCATGTGATGAATCAAGCTGCAGCGAAAGGGTTCTTGAATTGGAAGTTAGGGCATTAGCGGAATTGGTAATTGAATCAATAGAAATCGATGAAACGGTGAATTCCGGTGACATTTTCGAAGTCAAAGTCTATGTCAGGAATGAAGGTCAAGTTACTGCATCACTTGTCGGCATCAGGTGTACTGCTGATGGCCAACCAATTGGATTTGGAGTCATCGAATTCCTTATGCCAGGCCAGTTAGGTAGTTTCGTTTGTGAAATGCAAGCACCTGATGGAGACGATAGCCTACTAATCTTAGCGGAAGTAGACCGTAGTAACAATATTGATGAGATCAATGAAAATAATAACAACGATACTCGAATTATTTCAATTATACCTGCTGCTGATGAAGATGATACATCTAACAATCAAAAAAGCTCGAATGAAAATACTAATCCACTGATAGTTTACATTACATCAGGAGTGGTTGTTCTGGTCATTTTGGTATTGTTTAGTTCGCTAGCACCATCAAAAATTCGTAAGGTCGAATGACAATACAAAAAGCACCCTGTTTGACGGATAACCGCAAAATCGGGGTGAATGTTCATATGCGGAAGTATTCAGAATTGTATACTTCGCATGGGCTGTGGGGGCTCTTCACCATCTGGTGACGAAGTCGAGTGTGGAACACATGAGTGAATTGAAAATTAGAATTGAAACAGAAGAATGGGTCTATGAAGAGTACGTCGAAGCTTGAAGATTATTTCTTCCAACTTCGAGGATAAGTATCCTCTTTCATTAGAACACAGTTTGGTTTAGCAACTTCTCCCTGAGTCATGTCAGGAATAACTTTGCTAGGTTGTACTAAGTTTGCTATAGCAACAGCTTCACCTTTCATAGTTACCAATAATACTTCACTGCCAACTCCAAGATCGTCAGGAATACTAACTACTCCTGGCCTTAGTAAGGGAGCTCCATGCGACAGGGCTGCTGCTGCACCATCTTTAATCACAATTCTAGGAACATCAGACAACATATCCTCTAACGGATGTAGGATCCGATTAATAGCTTCAGAATCACCCTTTTCCTTCCACATCCAGTATGCATCGGCAAGTTGTTGCATAGTTACGGACTGTCTTAGACTAAATTCACCTGAAGATGGACGCCTCAACTCCTTCAACTCCACAGGAGTATCAAGTAATAGTCCTAAATCTCTAGCCATTGTTCTAACATAAGTTCCAGCCTCACATTCGATATGAGTTAGGACACTTGTTCCTTCAACATCAAGAATCTCGAATCTCGAAATTTTTCGCGTTCTAACCTGAACTTTTACCGCTGAAATTTCAGGAGGAACATTGTACACTTTGCCAGTTAACATCGACATTTTCTCTTCCAGTACAGACCTTTCAACATCTTTGCCCAATTTTAGAACTGCGATATATGATTTATCATGAGTTAAAATTCGACCTGTTAGGCGCATAGCTTTACCGGCCAGTAGTGGTAACAATCCGGTAGCGAATGGATCTAATGTTCCTCCGTGACCTAATTTCTCAAGGCCCATCATATCCCTAGCCCAAGCACTTACTTGATGCGAAGAAGGACCTGGAGCCTTATCAAGAAGAATAAAACCAGATTCGAGTAATTGCTCTATACTGCGATCTTCTGGTCTACAGCCATGATTGGATGAAGTTTCGGCTTCATTGTCTAGAATAATCAACTGTATCCCTCCAAGATTTTGAGAGCC
>QQSA01000074.1:5989-12257 GCA_003602535.1 Candidatus Poseidoniales archaeon | reverse complement strand
TTCATTTCTGCGCTTCAAGTAGGGATGGTTTGAAGTTAGATTGATGCACCCGTCTACCTGCCCATAGGGCAGGTGATGATTATGGGTCTACCTCCGATTGACCTCAAAGTGTTCCATGACAATGGCTATTCAAGGCGCCAATGTCGAGTCACAGATCTGTGGTTTTGGACTTGCGATCCACAAAGGGAAACCTGCGGAGACACAGAGGAAGATGAGTATACATTCATCGGAGCCCCTATTATTTCTGGCTTTGAGCAAAGAGGCCGGGAACTAAAAGATTCAATGCGTGAGGCTTTCATCTCTTTTTTGGAAGATAGAGATCATACTAGGATAGATCCTTATCCCATCTTAGCTCGATGGCGAGATGATATACATCTCACGATTGCAAGCATTGCAGATTTTCAACCACATGTTACTTCAGGAGAGGTTGAACCACCTGCTAATCCATTAGCAATATCCCAACCCTGTATTCGTTTGAATGATGTAGATGCAGTCGGGCGTTCAGGTCGTCACCTGACAACATTTGAGATGATGGCTCATCACGTATTCAATCGGCCTGATGAAGGACGAATGTTCTACTGGATGGAAGAATGTGTAAAACACTGCCATGATTTGCTATGCGGAACTTTTGGAATTGATCCAAGTGAGGTGACTTATGTCGAAAATCCGTGGTCAGGAGGGGGTAATGCAGGTCCTGCTGTAGAGGTTATAGTTGGAGGACTTGAATTAGCAACTCTTGTTTTCATGAATTTAGCTGAAAGTGATGATGGCGATGTGGAAATTAAAGGGGTGAAATATTCTGAAATGCCACTACAAATTATCGACACTGGTTATGGATTAGAGCGATTTTGTTGGGCTGCAGCAGGGACTCCAACCATCTATGAAGCGATTTATCCTGAGAGTGTTGCTTGGCTCAAGGATATGGCAGGGTTTTCTGCAGATAGATTCGAAATGAAGAAAGATGAACTTGATTCACTCTTAGGTGAAATGAGTCGACTATTTGGCATCATGAATATCGAAGCAGGTAGTGATGGTGACAGGATGAAAGAGGTATTCCTGTCTCGTTTGTCGGAGAGAGGACATCCAATAGATGCAGAGTTGTTTTCTTCGATTACTGAACCATTATCTCGTATCTATGCCATTCCAGACCACATGCATGCATTGTCGAATATGCTCGGTGACGGCCTAGTACCTTCAAATGCCAAAGCAGGATATCTTGCTAGAATGATTGCGAGAAGAGTTTTGAGAATGAGGGATGAATTAGGGCTTGATGTTAGCCTATCAGATCTAGCAATTCATCACCTTGAGGTCAATTACTCCACGGATAGGATGAAACAAACCCAAGATGGACTAATCACAATTCTTCGTGGCGAAGAAGAACGCTATGATGAAATGATGCGAAAGGGTAACCAAGTTGTCAAGACAGCTATCAAAGACATTCCACAAAATGCGTTAGAAATACCGGATGAAATATTGTTCACAATAAATGATAGTCACGGCATAGCTCCAGATTTGGTTATGAATATCGCTAATGATATGGGTTGGAAAAATCTCACACTCCGTACTGGGTTTAATGCTGAAATGGCTGAACGTCATGCTGCAATGGCAAAGGCTGCTGCAAAAGCAGTAGCATCTAAGCCGTTAGTTGAGAACATACCAGTTCTCCCCGCCACAGTTCCTCTGTACTACGAAGATGTTTCACAACAAAACTTCGAGGCCAGTGTACTTGCTTGTTTAGAATTGAATGGCGGGGATATACCTGAAGGTGCAACTCATGGTATTGTCCTAGACCGTACATGTTTCTATCCAGAGGGTGGTGGGCAAGAAGGGGACTATGGAAACCTCCGATGTGATTCTGCTTCGCACTCCATTCTAGATACTCGAAAGGTCGGCGATTTAGTGCTTCATCTCTCTACAGGTTCATTCGAAGTTGGCGATATGGTGCACGGAGAATTGGATTGGTCACGTAGAAGGCAATTGATGGACCATCACACTGCAGTTCACATCGTTGGTGGTGCCGCACGTAGGTTGCTAGGTCCACACATTTACCAAGCTGGAGCCAACAAGTCAGTAGATTCTGCTAGACTAGACATAACACATCACAAGCGCTTGACACGCCAGGATTTGGATGAAATCGAGTCATTGGCGAATGAAGTTATTCAGAATGTTTCCCGTACCGAAAAGATGACTCTTGATAGAAAGGATGCTGACCGTAAGTACGGTTTTGATTTGTATCAAGGTGGTGCTCCTAAAGGAAGTGACATTCGTATCCTAAGAATTGCAGATCATGACATCCAGGCGTGCGGTGGTACTCATCACGATGAACCAGGTCGTATTGGTCAGATAAGAATTGTAAGATCAAATGCAGTTCAAGATGGTGTTGAAAGATTGCACATTGTAGCTGGTGATGCCGCAATGAGATATGCACGTAATCAAGAAGAAATGTTGAGAAGCGCTGCAGATGTTTTCCAAGTGCCTATTGAAGAGCTACCTGCAAAAGCTAGCCGCATGTTCAACGAATGGAAAGAACAGAGAAAGAAAATTGAATCACTTGAAGCAGAAATAGTTCGTCTCAGAACATCAGGCGGAGGCGATGATATTGCTGAAGTTGATGGTGTTAGAGTTGTTATCATGGAAGTTGATGGTGATCTAAAGACGATGACAAAGATGTTGAAGGAATTGACATTGGATTCTTCGAAACCAACTTTGGCAATTTTAGGAAGTAGAGAGGGTGGTGGCAAACTGATGGTTGCTACAACTGAGAATTCATCTGCGAGTGAGAAATTCAACGCTGTTGAAATTCTACGTGGCATCTCCTCACACATTAGAGGTGGAGGCGGAGGTCGCCCAACATTCGCTCAAGGCGGTGGATCTCATCCCGATGGACTACCAGATGCTCTTGATGCGGCAAGACAACTCATAGGTGTCTAAGTGCAGCGTTATCGAATCCAGATACAGCCACTGTAAGTGCTTCATTTGGTGTAAACCAAGCGAATTCTGATATTTCGTTTTCTTTCAATTTAATTTGTGAATCATCACCGTTCCATTCTGCTTTGTATGTGAATGAAACGAATGAAATTCCTTCGTTGGTAAAAATACGCTGTGTAATTATTGGAGCTTCATCGTCTAATTCGATATCAATACCCATTTCTTCTACCGTTTCCCTAACACACCCAATTGCTGGATGTTCATCATGGTCCATGTATCCGCCAGGAAGTGTCCAGTGGCCAACAAAGTGACCTCGCTCGATTTTGCCCATCAGCACCTTTCCTTCTGAGTTTAAAATCATCACTTTTGATACGAGACGATGAATCGATCGATAAATCGCCTCACGAGCAATTGGATGCACAGCATCATCACTTATGCACTCATCTTTCCACGCCCAATCGTTTGGCCATTCTAACAATGGGTGAGCCTTAGTGACCTGAATTCCTAGAATATCAAAAGTGTTCTTTGCCTCCCAATTGATTCCCATATTAGCAACTTCTTCAGAAGTAGGGAACCGGAATTTGGTAGGGCCAGTACTATTCATTTCAGGTAATTGTGGTCCATTACCTTGTGAATCAACGAGTAGAACCTTGCCGTCGTGCTCGAGATACATCACGGCCGATGGGTGGTCCATACAGTGTCGACTAGGGCTCACTGTTTGAATTACTCGCATTCTCGTGATTGGAATTCGCTTCTTCCAGTAGGTTTTGTCCTATTTCTTTGGTCACTTTCGCACCCAGTTTTTTCAAGTTTTCAGTGCGTTTAATGACATTACCAGTTCCTTCAGATAACCTGTCTAATGCGGTTTCATAAGCATTTGTAGCTTGATTAAGTTCCTTTCCAACATCCTGGAATGCATCAAGGAAAAGCACGATTTTGTCATACAATTTCCCGGTTTCTTCTATCAATTTTTGTTGATTTTTGCTGTGAGATTCACGCTTCCAAATTTCCTTGATTAGCATTAGCGTTGTTACAATTGTTGAACCAGTAACGACTCTAACATGGTTATCTTTTGCAAATTCCATGTAGAGATCTGGATTGATTCGCATTGCTGCACTGAATGCACTTTCTAGTGGTACATACATCAATACAAAGTCAACGGTATTTATTCCTTCAATCGCTTGATAGTTCTTGGAAGCTAGTCCCTTTGCGTGATTGAGAATTGAAGAGCAGTGTTCTTTCATCGCACCTTCCATTTCACTATCATTTTCGGCATTGACATATCTTTCCCATGCGGTTAGACTTACCTTCGAATCAATAATTATCTGTCTATTCTGTGGTAATTGCACAATAAAGTCGGTTCGCGGTCTAGTACCATCTTCTTGTTGAAATGTAGATTGGGTAAAGTAATCTTTATCTCGTTCGAATCCTAGCGACTGCAATAGGTTTTCAAGAACTAATTCGCCCCATGCTCCTTGCGCTTGTGAG
Source organism: Candidatus Poseidoniales archaeon (assembly GCA_003602535.1). GTDB lineage: Archaea > Thermoplasmatota > Poseidoniia > Poseidoniales > Poseidoniaceae > MGIIa-K1. Next base: position 7,841 of record QQSA01000074.1, on the reverse strand, counting down.
TCTGCTTTCAAGGCACGAGTAAGATTACTGGTTTGATCAGATAGTTTGATTCCTAATTGTGAGACTTGATTTATTCTCTCTTCAAGCCTCGTACCCCTTTCCAACGATTTTTCTTCCATCCTATTCATATTTTCAGAATATTCCTTCAAAGCTTTAGAAAGTCCTTCTGTCGCCTCGTTGAAAGATGAAGCTTTTTCAGAATCTGCTTTTGCTACCGCTTCATCAAATGCAGACTTAGCCAATAGTTTAAACGAATCTTTCATCGTTTCTTCATAGCCCTTTAATGAATCATTTATTGAATTCTCTTTAGCCTCTATTCCTGCTAAGATAATGTTTGATTCCATCTTTGCCTCGAGCAACATTTTGTTGCTCCTCAAGTGCATAGTATACCACACAATCAAAGCTACAGCCACCGTTATGACTGCAAAGTACTCCGTCTCCATGAAATCCCCTATAGAGCTATTTGCGTCAGAGGTTCTTGAACCCACCTATCTGAATGTGAATGATTGAAGTATTGTGGCTACTAGCAGCAAGACATGCGAGTCGAGCAACTTAACGAGGGCATGTGGGCAATGACATACCTCGTGGTATGTGATTCGACTAACAAAGCTACATTGATCGATCCGGTTTGGGACAATCTCGGAGATTATCTATCGCTGTTGGAAGAGCAAGGACTTGAGTTAGAATTTGCTATGGCGACACATACTCATGCTGACCACATCACTGGTTGTTTCAAGTTGGCCGAGATGACGGGTTGCGAGTATGTCATGTGGAATGACACTCCTTCTCTTGGCGTGACAATCTATGTTGATGAAGAGACCTCAATTTCAATGGGGGATGTAGAGTTCCACTACCATCACGCTCCTGGTCACACTGGAGATTCAATGATCATCGAATGTGATGGTTACATTTTCACTGGAGATTTCCTCTTCACAGGTGATGGTGGAGTAGGACGTGATGACTTACCAAGCGGAAGAGTCCACATGCATTGGCAAGCTCTAGACGTTTTGGAACGCTTCACTGGTGAGGTTTTGGTTTGTACAGGACATGATCCTCCAGGTACTGAAATGCAGACACTTGGTTGGAATCGAGAAAACAATCTAGTTCTCAAGATGGAAACCTATGAGGAATATTCCAACTGGCAAGAAACGACTTCTGCAAACCTTGGTTATGTCTCAAAAATAAAGACAGCATTACCTGCAAATATCTTTGCCGAAATACCTGAAGAAATTCCTTGGATTAACAACTAATCCAATGGGTTTTCTGGTCCTTTGATGAATCCTTCATGAGCTGATGGAAGATTATCCAAGTCCTTGAAAGTGAGATTTTTACCTGGTGCGATTTCACTTGCTAGTCTTTCTGCCATCGAACATCTAACATTAAGTTGAATTCGCCCACGATTTCTTGTTAAATCATATGATTGTGGATTCAATTTATCGATTGCTTGGGTCTCAAATTGTCGACGAACAGATTTACCATGCCACCATGAATATCCCCACTGGAATGTAATACCAACTGCAGTTGCACAATACAGTACCAACAATACAGTTGCCGAAAATAGGACTGTATTACCCCCATCTCTAGCCTCGGCCATCAAATCTCTTCCTAATAGGAAAAGCAATCCTACGCCTACAATAGGTGTCAACATTGAATCTAGCCAATCAGAAATTGGAATAATACGTCCTCTGGCAGGGTCGACAAGAACCAAATTTGATTCAAGTGCAGTTGTAACTATTCCAATTACTCCTAGCAGTAGAATGTAGAAAATTCCTGATAGAGTGAACTCGATAAGTATCGAGTCTAATCTGAGAGTCCAATGAATAATCAGCCATGAGAATAATCCTAGGAATAC
>QQSA01000074.1:0-5925 GCA_003602535.1 Candidatus Poseidoniales archaeon | reverse complement strand
CTACAGTGATCACTACCGGCGTCAGGGATGTGAATAATTTGCTTACCAAACCAAGTCTCTAGCTTGTTAATTGAATTGATTAGTAAACGCTTTCGAATAATTATTACCTCAAGAATGTACAATACAGGGATTCCCAAAATGATAATGGGAAGAGAGATTATTGCAATGATCGGTAGGACAAATAACATTGGAGTAAGCAAAAAATGAGTCAAAGTCAGAGGATATAGCAAATCGGTTTCATTCAATTTCGCCCTACTTGGTTTGATCCCTAGTCTTCTTGCTTCGTCGTCTAATACTTCTCTAAATTGTTCAACTTGCATTCCTGAATCTAGAATTTTTTGAACTGTTCCTCTGTATGTTCTTTCGGCAGGGCCTACACCTAATATGATAGTTTGATAGAGAATTTTTGCTGGTAACGCAAGTAGTAGTGGAAGTGCCAAAATTCCAATGGCCCAGAGCAATGTTTCCACATCATATTCCGAGGCCATGTTACCCTGAGGTGGCCTACCCCTCAAGAATGTTCATGGGCGGGCTACGAAAATATGCACATAATGGCGAGAATTGCTGTGACCGACGGGATGGCTCCTGGTGCGGTATCTCGATTGGAAAAAGCTGGACATGAAGTTGTTCAGGGATTTATCGAGAAATCAGATTTACTAAATGGGGCATTAGATGGCTTTGATGCTATAATTGTCAGAAGTGCTACAAAATTGTCTTCAGAGATTATAGCAGCAAGTAGTAGTCTCAAAGTCATAGGTAGAGCTGGAGTTGGAGTTGACAATATAGATCTCAAAGCAGCAGGTTCTGCTGGAATCATGGTTGTTAATGCTCCAAATGCATCAACACAATCTGTTGTCGAATTGACAATCGGACATTTGCTTTCATCTCTACGACATGTAGCTAAAGCCGATCGAGGATTACGCGAAGGAAAATGGGAAAAGAAACAGATGAAAGGTACAGAACTTTCTGGCAAATGTTTGGGCCTAATCGGTTTTGGTAGAATTGCTCAAGGTGTAGCAAAAGTCGCTAAAACATTAGGCATGGAAATCCATACCTATGATCCATATCTTCCGCCCAAAGTTGCTAAATCACAAGGGGCATATCTACACAAAAAAGTAGACTCATTATTTCAGACATGTACGCATATTTCTATACACTGTAATTTAACCGAAGAAACACATCATTTGGTAAATGAAAAACGAATGAAAATGATGCCGGGTAAGCAAGGTGGAATTGCTTGTGGCAACCATATAGTAAATTGTGCACGTGGAGGAATTATCGATGAGGATGCTCTGTTATCTTCTCTTGAAAGTGGTATTATTACAAGTGCTGCGCTCGACGTATTTGAGGTTGAACCCGCTACTGGGAATAACAAATTAATTCAGCACGAAAATTTCCACGGTACGCCACATATTGGTGCGGCTACAATGGAAGCCCAACGGCGAGTTGGATTAGATATTGCAGATGCAGTTATTTTAGGCTTATCTGGCAAGAAACCGAAAACTTTGGTCAATGGTTCATTCCTGTGATCACTTATCATTTGCAGTGATGTAAATCAATCCCACTTCGATTATGAATAATATGACGATTGTACCCCATCCTCCTGATGCGTGGTAATCTACAGTCACATCGAATCCACTGGTTTGGAAATCTCCGGCAGGAAGTATACCTCCTCCCGGACTACTAGATGATGTTCCTATGACTATGTGGAATTCATCGCCGTCTGGTTCCCATGAAAACTCCGAATCATCTTCGGAATCAGGTCCGCCTGCAAGGAAATCGACCTTCTCAACCTTAGAGCATTCTACAATTTGCCCGTCGTCATTTCCAACATCTGTTGTATCTAGTGAATCGTATGTTTCAATACTAATTACGCCAACCCAAACAGAGTCTTCGGTCCATGAAACATCTACATCGATGTCCAGAAATGCTCCTGAACCTGGGACATCTGAGAATGATTCTTTGGTAACCCCGCAAGCTCCTGCAACCGGTTTCGGGACGCCATCGATTACGTTCTCTCCAGAATATCCGATGAGTGATGCAAGTAACAAGATTCCAACCACGCCAGTTAGTATGGCCTTGACAGGAGACATGATGATGTTACAAGGTACTTATTCATCAAGGCATGGGTTCGCTTTCTTCAAAAACCTTCGACTTTGTAGATTATTCATGGGGTCGAGAATAATAATTCATTGTGACCTCGATGCGTTTTTTGCAGCAGTTGAAACACTCCACCATAATCTGGATCCGGAAATCCCTTTGATTCTTGGTTCCGACCCCAAAAATGGAAAGGGAAGAGGAATTGTATCAACTTGTAATTATGCAGCTAGAAAGTATGGGATTCGTTCTGCAATGCCAATTGGCGAAGCATGGAGAAGATGTCCTGGTCCGCCATTAGGTCCGGGACACTATCTGAAATCGACACGAGGATTGTATTCTCGTGCCAGCAGGAAAGTTATGGCGATTTTATCTGAAAGTGCTGATAGATTCGAACAAGCAAGTATAGATGAAGCATACTTGGATGTCACAGATTTTTGTGATGGAGATTGGGATAGAGCATTGGCATTGACGAGGAATTTGCAAATGGAAATAATGAATGAACTCGGCCTATCGACTTCATTTGGTATTGGACCGACTAGAATTCTAGCAAAAATGGGAAGTGAGGAAAATAAACCTGCGGGAATACATCGAACATTACCTGATGAGATAATTTCATTCTTCGATGGTCGCTCGGTTAGAGAAGTTCCAGGTATCGGTCCAAAAACAGCAACTAGGTTAGCAGAATGGGGCATTTCCACAGTTTCTGAAGCGGCTGAGCATGGTGAAATTGCCCTATCTAGATTCACATCTGAGCGTTTTGCATCTTGGATAATGCGTGTAATTGATGGTGAATCTAGTGATGATGTTAGCCCGCTTAGGAGTCGTAAATCTGTAGGTAAAGAGTACACTTTCGAAATCGATCAAATCGATTGTGAATCAGTGTTGTCCCAACTTTCATTATTGGTGAAAAAGGTCATGTCTAGGGCCAAAGATATGGGCGTTGCAGGTCGTTTAGGTGAGGTCAAAATCCGTTATCAAGGGTTTGAAACACATACACATGGACGTTCAATACCGGTGGCTATGGACGATGAATCTGTATTCATGCGAATCGCTCACGGACTATTTGCAGAGAATGTTGACCTCGACAGGCCGATACGGCTTGTCGGGTTCCGTTTGGGAAATCTTGAGATGCCATCTTCCAGACAATCAACTCTTGATTTTGAAGAGTAATCATTCAAGTTTATGCATCTGGGTTAAGATTGATGTGAAATCAATCAACTCATCAGGTATCACTATTCCACTTATTGGTGCGTTTAATGAAAGACCAGATTCTTTTTTGGTTCTCCAAGTTGCTCCATTAAACTCCTCGATTGCACTCGTTAGTGAACGCAATGTGTCATCGCTTGGAGTTCTCTTCGGGAATTCTCTAACATCAACAGCACTATCACCGTACAAAGTGCTTGAGATATGATGAGTAAAGAATGGACATACCGGTGATAGTGCAGCCATCAAATCCCTTACTATTCGGTGAATTGTCCATGCAGCGTTCACATCTCCATCATACAATCTTGATTTCGACATTTCGAGCCAATGACTTGGCAGTATGCCGGTTCCAAATGTTTTCAAAGCCTGAGTAGCAGTATAGATATCAAGCTCAGACCATCCCTTTTCGACTCTTTCCATGGTGTTTGAAAATTCTGCCAAAATCCATCGATCTTCAATCGATAAATCCTCAGGAATTGAATCTAAATCATCTGGATTATCGAATTGACTAGCAAATCTTGCAACATTGAACAATTTGGTTAACACACCGAAATATTTCGCCTCAATTTCTTCAGGATTAATATGGAAGTCATCACCAACTTGTGCATCGCATGCCTTCCATAATCTGAAACATTCTGAGCCAATTTTGTTCGCTTTGAGTTGAACACTTTTTTCTGGACCTTTGACTCTCCACGAGCCAGTTCTACCGCCTGCTCCACATTCCAATACACTATCAGCATCGATTCCGTTGCCTAAGGATTTTGACATTTTACGTCCCCACGGATCCATTCCTAATCCATCAATCCAAACATGATTGAACCCTGGCTTATCTAGCAAAAGTGCGCTTTTCAAAAGTGTGTAGTATAGCCAAGTTCGAACTATCTCCTTTCCTTGAGGGCGAATAGCTGTTGGGAAGGCCTTGTCGAAAGTTTCCATGTCATTCAAGTATCCTGATACGAATAGGTTTGAGTTACTCGAATCCATCCATGTGTCGAATACCTTTTCTTCTCCAATCACATCTTCTAATTGTCCCTTCATTTCGGAATATATTCCCAAAACTTCTCTCGTTTCACGATCTAAAACTTCACTTTCATCTGGAGGAGATTGGCGCCATGGCTGTACGTAAACTCCAGATGGAGCACAGATTATTTTCGTTCCGTTATCAGCATACCAAATCGGTATTTCGGTATGATACCAACGTCTGCGACTAATCGGCCAATCTATCGATATGTTCTCCATCCAATCTAGCAAAAATTGCTTATTTCTCGGGGGATGGAACTCGATTTCATCTGCTAGTTCACCGATGCGATCTTGCATATGTGTCTGTCTAACGTACCATTCTTTCAGAAGAATAATCTCTACAGGATTCTTTCCTCTTTCAGAAACAGGAACTTCTTGTTCTTTCTCGACGATTTGCTCAATCTTGTTTTCAGATTCAAGATACTCGATTACTGCTTTACGTGCTTCTGAAACTTTCATACCTGAGAATGGGCCTGCGATTTCGGTCATACAACCTTCAAGATCAATTGCCTGGAAGGGTGTTAATCCTAACTCTCGAAATACTGCAACGTCATTCTGGTCACCGAAAGAACAAACCATTAGTATTCCAGAACCAAAGTCACTTTTCACCGAAGGATGTGTTGCGATTTCTACACTAACTTCTCTTCCATCAACTGGAATTGGTAGCAAAGCCCTCTTTCCGATTAAGTGACGGTATCTATCATCTTCTGGGTGGACTACGACAATGCCACAAGCACAAATCAACTCAGGTCGAGTAGTGGAAATGATTAGTTCCTCTCCATCATCAGTGCTCCATCTAACATCTACCAATTTTGTGCGTCGGTTTAGACGCTCTACTTCAGCATCAGCAATTGTTGTTCCTTCTACTGGGTCGTAAATATTTGGTCTCAAGTCCTCAACAATGGCTCCTCGCTTGAACAATTCTGTGAAAATTGTTTGAGTAACCATCCTGTAGTTTGGCGCATCTGTCAAATATTCATTGGCGAAATCCATTGAAAGTCCAACTCTTCTTGCAGTATCTCTCATGGATTGAGTAAATTCCTCAATCGTTTCCTCGCATAATTTTAGAAATTCCGCTCGGTCGTATGTTTTCATCTTCTTACCAGTATTTTTCTCTACAGTAAATTCGACATTGATTCCATTCCTGTCTACACCCCAAGGGAATTTAACTTCCTTGCCAAGTAGGCGTTGTGACCTAGCAATGACATCAATCATACTGTATTGAGCTACAGCACCAATGTGCCAGGTTCCACTTGGATATGGAGGGGGAGTGTCTATGACGAAGATTTGTTTCCCCGAATTTGGATTGAATCCATATCTCTTCGAATATGCTGCCTCATCAGCATAATGCTCTTCCTGTATTCTCTTCTCTAGGTCGATTGACCAGCGTTTGTCGTTTAGTCTAGGAGATGGCATTTTGCTCACCGGCCCTGAGTGCGTAATCCTCACAGGTCCGGCCCGGCGTCGTGGCATCTACCTTTGAAGTGATTGGATGGTAAAATTTTGAACAGTTTATGGGTATGCTTTCAAATGGTCCAGTCCCGACGGGTTACTGGGGCGCAGCATGTCTAAGGATGATTCCAAGTCTGACAAAGACTCAGT
>QQSA01000073.1 GCA_003602535.1 Candidatus Poseidoniales archaeon | reverse complement strand
GCACTTGCAATATGCATTGCTGTTGGGAATGTATCATTGGAGGATTGCGCACGATTCACATGGTCATTTGGATGGACTGGAGATTTTGATCCCAGAATCCCCCCGGCCATCTCTATCGCACGATTTGCAATCACTTCATTGGCGTTCATATTTGATTGAGTACCCGACCCAGTTTGCCATACTCTCAATGGGAAATGACCATCCAGGCTACCATCGATCACTTCTTCAGCTGCAGCAATAATCAGTTTAGAGACCTTAGAATCTAATTGCCCTAAATCGGAATTAACCTTTGCAGCAGCCTGTTTTAGAATACCAAATGCCCGAATAACTCCCCTAGGCATTGTATCCTGTCCAATATCGAAGTTGATTAGAGACCTAGCAGTCTGACAACCGTAGTACCTATCCGCAGGAACTTCCAATTCACCCATGGTGTCGGCTTCGATTCGCACTTCTCCCATGTTGGAAGGGGTGAAGGCGGTTGTCCATGTCCCTTTCCCTCTCGGAATCGTCAAAGGTGTGAAACTAGAGCATCGTCTGATGGCAGGATACCGCTTAGTCTGGTTTCAACATTTGCACAAGGCTGCAGGAACCTATGTTATCAGGCGAGCAATGGCCAACGGAGAGACATTTTGGTCAACTCACGAAAATGGAAATCCAGTAAATGGTGGCGAAGTAATCCCATTATGGGAAAAGTCATCTACAGAACTTACAGAATTTATTGATGAATGTGAGAACAAAGGCGTAACATTTGTTGCTTGCGAATGGGGAGGGGCGGATTTTGAAACCTTGGCAAAAGACGAAAGAGTCACATTACTAACTTGCTTGAGGCATCCAATTAAACGATTGATTTCTAATTACAATTACGATCATTATTGGATGTGGACCAAGGCTAGATCATATGAAGAATATCTCAAAGAAGGCCACCTTCATTCATCATCAGAGTATTACACCAAAATCTTCGCCAGAGGCGAGAATGATTTGCAAAAGGCAAAATCTAATTTGACACATTTCGATTATGTCATTATCGCTGAAGACGGCATGAGTGCCTTGGATGAATTAGGCTGGAGCAAAGAAAGCGACACAACGCATCCTACGTTTGGGGATAGCAAAAGAGCACTAATCCTCCTTGCTAAATTTAGATGGATTCGTCTATTCAATTACTTACGCAAAATCAAATATCGGCCGCCAAGCGAGTTAAAAATCGAAGATAAGAATCAAAATGATTTATTGTTATACGAATCACTTAGAGTCTAATTGTACAACCCCAAATAAATCCAATGCAAAGGATATTCCCTGAGTCGTACTAATTGAATCAGTGGGTTTTTCACCTATTTAATTGGACACGTAAAGGTTTCAATGGTATTTCCGACCACTGGCTAAATTCAATTATTTCAGTCCGAACTAGTGGTTGTTTTAGTTGATAGAATCTTTTTGGGAAACATAATTGTGCCAACGACTATTGCAAAAAATGATGGCGAATAATTGTTCATTCCGCCAATACATCATGGATAGTATCGAGTCCTATAAATCAAAACGTAAATTACCAATTTACCAGTTGATGAAATGGCTCGACAATAAGCGTTATTCACAATCATTCGCGAAGAAGTTAGGCGTGCGAGTACCAAAGCATCTTGGAAGTTGGTCAGATGTTGATGCTGTGCCATGGACTGAGATGCCTGATCTATTTGTCCTTAAACCACAGTGGGGTAGTTCAAACAACGGAGTATTTCTTTTAAACAGGCAAAGTAATGATACTTGGTACGACTCAATGCGAAAAAAAACCTTTCATCATGACGGAATTGTAGAAGAGTACAACAACGAGATTGAGAAATACAAATCAATCAACAAGCCGGTGATGGCTGAAGAAATGTTTGTGCAAAAAGGAAGAACTCACTCAGTACCTTTGGATTATAAGATGTACGCTTTTAATGGTCGAGTCGAACTCATCATGCAGAGGAATGTGAATGGAGGTAGATTTCAAAGTGAATGGAAATTTGCATATTTTGACCGCAATTGGAATATCCTAGAATCTCCTAGAACCAATCTAAATTATGAATCAAACATTATTCCACCAAAATCTGGAAATGAATTGGTTGAAACAGCTGAAAACATTTCAAAGGTAATTCCACTTCCATTCACTAGAATAGATCTTTATGATACTGAAGTAGGTATTGGTTTTGGCGAAATAACGCCTCATCCCGGCAGCTATAAGTTGTACACTCCCAAATGGGATAAGATACTAGGGGATGCATGGTCACGATCTTTAGAGGAAATCGGAAATAGGAATGCGAAAGCCGAGGAACTGCTAAATGGTCCACTATGCAACTTGTGAGAGAATACAAGGGGACCCATTGCAACCCCTTGTGTTGGGGAAAAGACTGAATGCTTCTATCATTGAATATTCATTATGGCAACATTAGAGTCACTTGAAGAAACCATTCTCCACTTACAGGATAAGATTGACAGAATTGGAAAAAGAGTAGTTAAGATTGAAAATAGTACAAAGCATGTAACCTCTTCACTTGGCGCCATGTTCTTGTTGCTATTAGTAATTGGATACATGGTAATAGGACTTTCATATAGATATGGATGATTTTGCTTGGTAATACCGAGGGGGCCCCTTCGTATGAGGGGGTGTGCAAAGGGTACCCATTGAAACGACGGGTGTTCAAAGGGCCCCCCTTTGAAATATCACTATGGAATCGGAATACCATGCCCTTCTGTAGAGAATGCGGAAAAGCAGTCGAAGAGGATTGGGCAACCTGTCCGTATTGTTCTAGCACTTTGCCTAGAACCTCAGTAAATGATTCCCTAGTAATGGGAGATGTAAAGACAATAATTAATGACCCTAGGGCCATAAAAGAAGGATTCAAACAGGCATTATATGAAAAGGAAGAAGAACGAAAAACGGAGTTAAAACGTATCGAAGAAGAACGAATAACGGAGTTAAAACGTAACGAAGAAGAACAAAAAAGAATTGCCGATATTGAACAAAGAAGAAGAATCGATCAAAAAACTAGGGAGGATGAACGGAAATCACGTGAAGCCGCAAGAGTTCAAGATAAAGAAAATAGAAAATTCTTGATACTGGGGTTCATCTATGGTGGTTTAGTTATTTTTTGGGTTATTTTCAGCAACTTTCTCCTCAAGGATTCCAACAACGATCCCGACGAGATTTGGACATTCAGTGCTTTATGCTGTAGTCCAGTTTGTATAGTCATCATCTCGATGATATGGGATTTCTTTGATGATTGGTTCAACTGATTCGGACCGTTCGCAAGGGGTCATCCGAAACCCCTTTGCATTCTATTTCCCGATACAAAGGGGTTTCAGTGGGTCGCTGCTAACGCTAC
>QQSA01000072.1 GCA_003602535.1 Candidatus Poseidoniales archaeon | reverse complement strand
GCTGTAACTGAATTTTCTTTCAAGTTGTTTTGGCAAATCTTCCCACTTGCAATTGTACTGGTGGCTCTTGGTCTATTCGTTTTCCATTCTGATGTATTACAGACAGGTTCATGGAGACCAATTCAAGGAATTAAGGTAGTTATAATTGCAGGATTGCCTACTCTTTGTTCTGTATTCTGGACTTTGGGATTAATGGGTTATACCGGTTATGAAGTGACGATGACGGTAATTATTGTCGGACCTATATTGCTTGCTTTAGGTGTGTCTTATGGATTGCATATTACCAATCGTTATGCCGAAGAAACTGGTACTAAAGATGAGAAAATAAGGCAATCATTGGCTTCAACAGGACGTGCTGTATTCTTATCGGCTGTTACGACTGTTATCGGTTTCATTTCTCTAACATTTACTCCAATGAAACCTATTGAAACTGTTGGAATCGCACTTTCAGGTGGTATTGTAATCGTATATTTCCTAACGATGACAATGGTTCCAAATCTAACATTATTGCTAGATCTTCGAAAGCCCAAACATCCACCACTGCCTGTTTTCGAGAAAGTAGTTCAAGTTCCAATTAATTATTCGAAAGCAGTAATCGCTTTCTTCATGGTACTGATATTTGTGTCTGGATTCTGGGGACAAGAGAATGTAGAAGAAAACATCGATCTTTTAGGTATGGCACCTGAAGATGAACCTTCAGTAATTACAATGAAAGAGTATTCTAGTGATTTTAACGCTGGTCAAGTTGGAATGATTCTAATAGAGGGGGATATTTCTGGAGAATCACCCATTGAAGAATCTGAACCAGTAGAAAAATTGCTGGGTATTTCCGATTTGGAAAATGAACTGAATACGATAGATCAGACTACTGCTGTTAGTATTGTGTTCTTGATGAAATCTGTAGGTGTTGGTGTAAATGGGAGTGGAGCTCCACTGTATAACATAACAGACAATCCACTTGTTCCTGATGAACTAAGAGATGGTTTGGAACCTTATCTGAATAGAGAATTTGCAGATGATTTGACCTTCTGGGAATTACTGACTGCTCCACGTGCTAATGGCACAGAAAACACAGTTGCTGAGAGGTTCCTTCTCGATGTATTCTACTCTAGTCTTACCGATGAAACAAGAGGCCTGTTTATATCTGATGATTATTCACGGAATTTGATCTATGTTGATATGCCATTCGTACCTGTTGCAGAAACAACTGATGCAGTTGCTAAAGTGAATGAATATTCATCTAATAACCACAAAGGAAATATCGATTCAGGAGAGTTAACTGGTGTCGCAGCTACTGCTATTGCAGTAAACGAAATGATTGTCAGCAGCCAATGGTCTTCTCTTGGTTTCGCAGTTATTTTGACATTGATGACATTGGCTATAGTATTCAAGGATATTAGATTCTCATTATGGACAACTGCTCCTGTTATTGCCACTGTTGCTCTTCAATGGTTAGTGATGTGGCAGATGGATGTTTCTTTATCTCTAGTAACAGTAATGATTGGTTCTATTTTGGTGGGGGTCGGTGTCGATTTCTCTATTCACATAGCCAATCGTATACGCGAATTGGGAGGAGGTATTGAAGCGATTAGGACTTCGACTGTGAGCACGGGTATGTCTCTATTCGAAGCAGCGACAGTGACCACTTTAGGTATGATTACAGCATATCAGATTCCTATTCCTGAAATCAAACCGTTCATTACGGTAATCATAATTTTACTTTGGATAGCTGCTGCAAGTGCACTTATTCTATTACCAGCAATATTCGTACTATTGGAAGAGTTAGGAATCGGATCGTCCGGAGGTTCATCTTCCATGGCCAGAAAGCTTGGCTTAGGACGTGTTGCATCTAGAGGTGATATCGATGCTGTTGACGCAACTCTCATTCCTGATCATGGCGATGCATGGTGAACTCTAAGGGATGCCACCCTGACGAGTGTACATGGTCCGGTACTGGTTGATGAAGTCCGAGCCCGATGTCTATCCGTTTTCTCAATTGATTGCGGATGGTAAAACCCATTGGGACGGAGTACGTAATTATCAAGCTAGAAACATGATGCGTGATGATTTGAAACTTGGGGATTTTGTTCTATTTTATCATTCTAATACTAAACCTCCTCATGTTGCCGGGATTGCTAAAGTATGTCGTGAAGGATATCCTGATCACACATCTTGGGATCCGAATAGTAAGTATTTTGATGAGAAATCAACACCTGAAAATCCTAGGTGGATGATGGTGGACATAAAGCCCGTCAAAGAGATGAATATGGTTAGTCTTGCAGATATCAAAGCTAACCCTGCACTAGAAGATATGCCATTGGTTCAAAGGGGTCAAAGGCTTTCTGTGCAACCTGTTTCCCAAGATCAATATGAGGAAATTTGTAGGATGGGTGGAGTTCAATGATACCGGTCTCTTCTAGAGCATCGACTATCGAATATGCAATTCGAGATGTTGTGGTACCTGCAACTAAACTCGAATCGGAAGGCCATAATATTATCAAATTGAATATTGGTGACCCAATAGCATACCCTGGTTTACCTACGCCTCCGCACATGGTTGAGGCGTATCGTGCAGGATTATTGGATGGAAATAATGGATATTCTCCCTCTTATGGATTGCCAGATTTACGAGAGGCAATTGCCGATGATGAAACATCAAAGGGATGGAATTGCAGCAAAGACGATGTTTATGTTTGCCATGGTGTAACAGAAGCGCTTCAGATAATTTTTGCAGCAACGCTAGAAAAGGGAACCAAAGTCTTGGCTCCTGGACCTCACTATCCTCCTTACATGGCTTATCCACAAATGTATGGCGCCTCTACTGTTGAATATGCTTTGAAATCTGATGATGGCTGGTCAATAGATTTGGATGATATTGAATCAAAAATGGATGAAAATGTCCGATTATTGGTACTGATTAATCCGAACAATCCAACTGGAAATGTCGCTGGGGAAGATGAAATCTCTAAGTTGTTAGACATTGCCAAAAAATGGCCTAATTGCATGATTGTAGCTGATGAAATATATGATGCGTTGGACTTCAGTGGAAAGCAAGTATCAGTTGCATCTCTGTCAAAAGATGTTCCAGTTTTTTCACTTAATGGTGTCTCAAAGGTATACTATGCTCCTGGCTGGCGAATTGGTTACTTAGCAATTCACGATCCAACAGATGTTCTAGTAGATGTGAGAGATGGTATCGAGAGACTATTGCGTTCGCGTTTGTGCGCTAGCACTCCCGCTCAACTAGGATATCTAGCTGGCTTGAAGGGAGATAAAGGTTGGATGAATGATTATTTGTCGAAAGTTCAAGCACGTCGTCAGTTATGTCTCGATAGAATCGCTTCAATTGATGGCATAGAAGTTGAAGCACCAGGTGGTGCATTCTACTTGTTTGCGAGATTAACAGATGACATTTGGGCCAATGATGACAAACAATTCGTTCTTGGATTATTGCATGAAGAGCATGTATTAGTTGTACATGGTAGCGGCTTTTCTCCTGAAAAAGGAGCAGGCCATATTCGTATAGTTTACTTGGCTGATTTGAATACATTGAATACAGCATTCGATAGAATAGATGCATTTCTTCAACGTCACAGGTCGGCGAAGAAGTGATGAAGTCGTTGTTATAGGCACCTCTGATGAGGAGGTTCGTTCTCGCATGCTTCGCATGCATACTACTGGTTCCAGTAGTTAGTGCAAGCACTATCGAAAATCCCTCAAATATTTCATTAAACCACTTTTTCCCATTTTTGATTGCTTTTACCACTGCAATTGTTCTTTGGAAGTGGATGATTCCAACCCAATTGTCTGGATTGCAAGTAGGTTTTGAGATTGATGATGGTCTTTACGAAGTACATGGTTTGACAAAAGGGCGAGGCGGAGTAAAGCGCCTGCTTGGGTTGCAGAATGTAGGTTTTGCAATCGCACTTTACATGATGGCTATGACTGGCGTATTGCTACTTATTGCTGAACTTATTTTCGATCCCGATGTATATTATCTTCCAAATTTGATGTTAATGGGATTATTGGTTATGATTCCAATCTTAATTTCTCCTTGGGAATCATTGAATGGACAATTGGTTGGTCGAAGAATAGGGATCGGTAAAACAAAAATTTTCAGATTATTCTTCCGTAGGTCAGGAACATTGATTGGTCTGTTCATTGTATCGATTGCAACTTACATCTTCTTGGTTCCAGAATTAGATAAATCGCAAAAACCTCTGGCTATTGCTATCGCTTGTCTTGTTTTCATGGGACCAACAATTCTTGCATATGGAAGAATTATGGGCGCATCATGGAATATGCTGATGATTGGAAAATACCGAACTTGGCTTGGTAGGCCGAATCCTATCGATGCCAAAAAATTGAGTTTTGTCGGAAGAGCATTCGCATTTATTCTGATTCTGTTCTTGCTAACTATGCCTATTACTGCAATCAATGGGATTGTTACAGTAATTTATGTCATGGTAAACCGTCCTGAAAATTCTCAAGAGATTCTGAATTACGGTGGAATATTAGGACATCAAGTGTATCTTCAGATTCAGGAAAACCCACTACTTGCTGAATGGGAGGCTCTCAAAAGTTTACCAGAAGTTTTAGCGGCTTATCTTTCTCTAAACATCGCAATTGTCGGTCTTGCTTTCATATTTGAATTAATTAGAAACTTATTCCTTGGAGGACAGTCGTTTGGCGGATTGGGCGGTGTAATTTTAGCAACTCCAAGAGAAATTCGTTCTGAAGAGCGTGCACAGTCCAGGATTCTTTACTTCGCATTTGCAGGATTCAGTGGTTATACCGCATTACTATTGATTCTTGTTTGCTACAAGGAATTCGGAGACTTGATGCCTTTCATTGAATGGTTTGAATCAAATGGTTTTGATGAAAAGAATCGATTGCTTGTAACATGGATTTTCATTGCAGTAGGTCAAGCTATTTTCCTGATGACTTGGATACTTTCAATCGCTAAATTCAATCAACTTAGGAATCTGAAATTCGATCTTAATCCAGATCAACGCCGTGAAGGTGCAATCATGAGTGGCGGTGGCAATTGGATGTTTGACTTAATCGATGAAGCAGCATTGCGAAATGATGTCGATGGCTTAGTAAGATTCCAAAGAAGATCTATTGGTGAAGATGAAGCGATTGTTAGAATGGCAAAAAGTCGTGCCAGAATGATTGAAATGGCAATTCGTGGATTATGGCCCGCTGCCATCGAGGAAGCAAAGAAGGTACTAGCCCAAGC
>QQSA01000071.1:12751-18226 GCA_003602535.1 Candidatus Poseidoniales archaeon | reverse complement strand
GAAAATAGCAGTATAGAAACCAGTAGTATACTGGCACGATACTGAGTGCTTGCTGGGCCTATCCGACGGGGTTCCATGAACCCCGGTTGCAGCCGTCACATGAAAAGGCTATCCTCAAATGCTCATTTTCATTCTACATTTACGAAAGTTGATGAATCCGCACCACAATTAACACAACTTTCTACCTTGCAAACTGAATGGTACCGAGCTCCGCAAGATGGACATCCTACCATCCAAGACAAAATTGGTTGTCTACAAGAGAAGCAGGGAGTTGTGTTTTCAGATGGTTTGTTTTCTGTGAGTGCTGAATTATTAGGAGTAGTTAGACTGGACTTAGGAGCAGATTTTCGATTGGTTAGTACCAGTACTGTGAAACCAGCGAGAATAATAATCGAAATTATTGAGAAACTCCATAAAATAACATTGGAGTTTGATGAACTCTCATCTGTAACCTCTTTACCTTCACTTGTCATGTTCCAATCAAATTGAGAACCTTGCACATCATCAACATTGGATAAAGTGGCACTGAATGTAGTATCACCTGGTTTAATTGCTTTAATCGATAAACGGATTATTTGAGATTGGCCAGCTTGCAAATTGATTGTATCTGATCCCTTGATTTCAACTTCCCAATCATCACTGTAACTCAAATCAACCCTGCCTGACACAAGGGTGTTTCCACGATTTGTAACATTCAATTCAACGTTACTTGTTTCTCCGGTTTTAACAACAGAAGGTGCATCTATTTTCCAAATTAATTCTTTATTAGATGCAACTAACATCGTAACTGTATCATTGACTGATATTTGTTCAGCACTCAATTCCACAGTGAATTCTGGTTCTTCCCCAGGATCAGCAGTTGTAGGAATTATTACTGTACAGGTTACTGCTTTTACATCGCCTCTTGAGATCTGGCCTGGAGATACACAATCGCCGAACATTCCAGGTTCGAGTTGTAAAGTAACTGACGGTTCCCAAATAGTATCTGCTAAATTCTGAACAACCCATGTATAATTTATCGCTACACCAATTGGATGTTGCCCCGGGCCGAATACGTTGGTCCATGTCTCTCCTTCAATTTCAACTGAAGCAAAAGTCATTTCCGGCTCGGCTAAAATTGTGACATTTACGCTTTCTGTATGGCTCCAAGAATTGATACCTGAATTCATTTGAAGTGTTATGTCGCCACTCCTAGCATCTAATTCTGCTGTAATTGGAATTATGAAATTTCTTGATTCTGTCCATGGCAGATTTATCTCCTCGAAATTAGTATTGTGAGTCCAACCCAGTGGTAATTGAAGCGCTGGATTAAGAGTCAAGTCAACATTACCGCGATTCTCAATCGTATATTGTAATGAAATTGTGTTTCCGGGAACTATTGTGGAGAAAGTTGTTTCCAAATCAACCGTAACCAACGGTATTTGTTGAACAACTAAAGGCAGTTCGTAATCGACTGAACGTGCTTCTTCATTCTGAGAAACTACCTTCAGAACAACTGTCAATTCAGCTCCAGCTAGAGTCATGACTTGAGGGGGTATGAAAGTTATTCCAATGTTCATCTGTCCATCTTCCAGCATAAGTCCAGTGGATGCGGAATTAGCACCTCCTTGAGATGATAAATCATCAAAACCTGCGTGCCAGCCAGGAGGTGACTCGAGGAATAAATCATATCCAATATCTTCATTTCCAAGGTTGAATAATCTAATATCGACGGAAGTGTCATCTAAAGGATGGACTGGAATTACTGAATAATCAAATTCAACTCTTGTTTGCGAAAGCGTTGGAACATCGAACATCAATGTGTAAGGGCTGCTTACAGAATTATCCTCATCTAAACCTAACAAATTGATCAAATAAATTCCTGGATCTGGACCCTTCGGATGAACTAATGTTACATTGATTAAAGCGCCTTCTTGACCATTTAATTCAAAATCGATTTGATCTAAACCAACATACCATGAAACATCGCTACCCATTGGGTCAACAACATTTGTTGGAGAGATTGAGGCATTAGTTGACAGAAGTGCAGTGTTGGTTAATGTGATCTGCCAAGATGATGATGTTGCATTGATATCCGACAGAGTATAAGTCGGATTGGACGATTCGATTCTTACTCCAGGGGTTGTGACATTTACCATCACATCCATTCGATTGTTATCTTCATTAATTTCATCTATTGTATCATCTGAATCGATTAGGAAAGAAAGTGTTCTACTTCCTGCAGTCTGAGGTTGCCAATTCCAAAATAATGTCTTAGAACCACCCGGCCCTAAATCGAATGTATCTGAATCTAAGGAGATTCCTTCTTCTTGGAAGATAACTTGAACTCCCTCTGCCTTGACATTTCCAAGGTTAGCAACTTCCATCTCGACAAGAACATCGTCTCCTACTTGTGGAATAGCAATATCGGTGCTAAAAGAAGCAACGATAGGAGATGGGTCTGGACGTAAATCGTTAACTCCTACGCCTGAAACTGCAATTGCAAATGGTTGAGCCTTAGACCCAGAATGACCGGCATCTGTAACCTTTACAGTCCACAAACCGGTCTCAGCAGAATCGATCAATACTACTTCCACATTGTTTAGAGTATCATAAGTCCCTCCTTGGATAGAACGGCCTTGTGAGAATTCATTGCCTTTGTATTCGACTCCACTTGGAGTAGTGATCAACAAATTTAGATTGTTCACTAACTGAGTATTTGAGAATCTAGAACCTCTTTCATCAGACCATGCAAGTACTGCCTTGAATGGTTGATTCGGAGTTGTAATATCGAATGTGTAACTCTTTGAGTTTCCTGTAGACGATAGTACTGAACGATCATCGACCCAAATTCCACGTCCATTATTTGGTGCTAGTGTGCCCTTTAGGTCGATTCTTCCCCACCCTTCATCCATGTTTGGGATGTCACGGCTTCCAACATCTCTAGCTCCTAGAATCATCAGTGCCTTTACCAGAGCACCTTGAGGCTCAGGCCTCTGTGCTACTTCAGTAATATATTCACGAATCAATGCAGCAGTTCCAGCTGCGTTTGGAGTTGCCATACTCGTACCTGTATACTCTAGATACCAACTGTTAGCCCATGTTGATCCCCCAGTGTCTGTTGCTTCCTGAGCACGACAAGATCGAACATAACCTCCTGGGGCCAGGATGTCTGGTTTTATTCTTCCATCATCAACAGGCCCTCTACTCGAACCATCCATGATTGTATTTGGAGATCCAGAATATCTATTTTGAGAATTGCCTACTGTAATGGTGTTCTTTGCTGTAGCAGGTGCACCAATAGTATCGCTATCCGGCCCATCATTCCCTGCTGCAAATAGAACTACCAATCCTTCACGTCCACTGTAATATTGGTCGTAGTAGCGAGTTCTATCATCAACATCTTCGGAAGAAGAGGTGTAAACACCCCAATCTGAAGATGATGATGAACCCCAAGAATTAGTATGCACTCTTGCACCATTGTTGTAAGCAGTATTGATCATATTGTTGATACTAGACCATTGGAAGTTTCCGTTATTGTCATTCTCCATTGCCTGGAAATAAAGTTCAGCCTCTGGCGCAACTCCTGCATAATTACCTCTACTCCCGTCACCTAACACAGTACAAGCTACATGTGTCCCATGCCCAGAATGTGCATCCGCAGTTGAACCATCTCCAATCACATCGACATTGCCAATAATCCGACTTCCAAAGTCGCCGTGATCGTGATCTAATCCAGAATCTGCAACAGCAACAATTTGTCCTGAACCATCCAAATCGGTTGTATAGTAATTTTTCATTGCGTTGATATTCATGTGGTTTCTGGATTGGTCATTCCATATTGTTAAACTAGGTTGCATTCCAACCCATGCAACTGAAGGCTCTGAAGCAATTTCTGCAAGTGAAGACGATAAAATACCATCATATCTACCTGTTTCCGCAAGTGAAGAATCACTGAGAAAATTATTGGCTACTATATCGATTTCCTGAAACAATCTCATTCCCCAATTATCGATAATATCGACACCTGGCAATAATGAATCGCCACGCCAAGATTCTATTCTAATAGGGACATTCTCATCCACATCCATCAATGTGAAATCAACCACCATAGCTAATGGCACTGGTTGTGCTACTACAACCCCATCAATGTCGATTAGATTTGCCAAACCAGCTTGTGTACCTTGAACCATCAAGCCTGAAGGAGCAATGAATTCTCTAACTTCTACCCCTGGTTGATCCGTTATGGAAGCACGAACTTCTGATAATCTGTAATCTGTAGACACTAGTACTAATGCTAAATCAGACCTTGGGACAAGCAATTCCTCTGGAATATCGTGTTCAAAGAGAACCCCCGAAGCATCATGGATTCCAATCCTGGAATGTGCCAATAGTGGCCTTTCTTCCAGCGACAAATTTTCATCTAATTGGCCAACAAGATTTCGAATAGAATCTTTTGGCAAATCAAATCTAATCCACTCAATTTCTGGTTCTTCTGTTGGGGAAACCGATTGATTTGCAATGGGAATCCCTGACAGAACAAAAATTAGGACTAGAAGCAACGCCTTACGCACAGACCTAGGCCGAACCAAGTCCGTTTTAGGAGTTGCCACCTTTAGATTCATAGAAACCAATTTACTTCTTCACATTCGTCAGTAAAAACAGCTGTTTGTGCATCAGAGACATAATGTATGAACTTCTCTACATTTTCTACCCCTTTGAAATTGGTCCATTTTATTGATACTTCAATCGAATATTCTTCCCAAACAGTATAGCCTTGGATTACTAATTCCATTTCATCTCCAGAGACGCTCGAATGACTCGGAATTGAATCTAAATTTACCTCGAAAAAATCGATAACTTCGTTGTTTTTGTCAACAAATTCTACTTTAAATTGAACATTGGTAATTTCCCTACTACCATCGTTTACTATCTCGGTTAGAACGATATGGCCATTTCTCTGAAGGTATTTTACTTCTATTTCCACATCGTCCCTTGGTATAACCCAATACCATGATGCTGCGATTGCGCCAAGAATTAGTAACATTACCAATCCTGCAATAGCAACTCTAACAGGATGAATTTTTTCTGATATCTCTATAATCTTTTGACCAATCTCTTGAGAAAACTCGTGCAGTTCCTGCTCCAACTCTTCATCGAATTCGTCCATCAGCCAGTCACCGCCGCAATGCCTGTTGCTATCATTGATGAAAATGGATCAACGATCATTATGTGTGTAGTTTCGATTTTGCCCCCAGTAAGGCTACTGATCAAAGATAAATCTGTTACTACGCCATTCACTCCAATACTTGATGCTGTAGGGATACCACCAGTAAATTGAGCATCTAATAATACTCCTCTACCATCAATTTCGAATCCCATTACGTCGATTTCAGTATGTGCTGTTGCCACAATCCTTCCACCCGTAATTCCGTCTACAACAATTACAGGATATCCCATAAGCATGTACTGGTGTACTTCGGCTCCTTGTAGATT
>QQSA01000071.1:0-12657 GCA_003602535.1 Candidatus Poseidoniales archaeon | reverse complement strand
GCTGAAATTTTCGCCCCATAGTCATCTGTAACTTCCATCGTGAAACGATCTGGAAGATTTTCTGCAAGCATTAGATTACTACTACGTGTATTCTGTGATTTCCCTTTGGTTTCAATGAATAAATCCATATCGTCACTATTCGAGGAATAGCTCATTTCGAACATGCCTTGGAAACTTGTTACTTCATTGATGTCAAAGTCTGTTGCCGGTTGTGCTAACAAATGCATTTCACCTGGCACATCTCTGATGAACATGGTTGAAGGCCACCATAATCCATCTACAAATCTCATCTGCTGCAGCATCAATGAATCTGCAGCATTTAATCCAATTCTATCAGATGGAGGGACTTCTAAATCCGCTTGCAAAATATCTCCTACTTTAGAATACAAACCTGCTGAAGCAGGGGCATCAAACAACATCATCTCGGTTCTAATACCTCTTAATTGGTTATTTTGCAAAACTCTTGCACTATCCATTCTTTCACCGAGACTATAATCCATATCGATAGTTGTCCTGGGTATTATCAATTCGGATTCGGTTGAGATTGATAATCTTAAAGAAACATCCCTAGAAAGTCCTGTATCTAATCCAGTCAATACCAGTAAAGAGTCTGTTTTTGACAGACCATTTAACTCGACTGTCAGAACAGGGCGAGCAGGGGTCCATCCATCCATTTCTGCTACAACGTCAAAGGTAGGAATGTCGTCAATAATTGTAACATCATACCCCAATTTAATCTTACCAGCTGGTAATTGTGGCATCCAGATTCGGCTATGCCAAGAACGCCTTTGTTCAAATTCTAATCCCTCGGAAGCGATTTTATTGACATCTAACAAAGTCATCTCTCTGGGAGAGATATAGCCGTCTTCTAATGCCTTCACAATATCATAACTATTGTTAAATCCAACCTGATTAAGTATCGAGCTGATATTTTTGATCTCATTAGCATCAAGAGCATAATCATCGAATGCTTCGGATACTTCCTTTCTAGAACTATCAACAAAATCAGGCAATCTCGTATAATTGAATACAAGTTCCGTAGCCTCTAAAACCTCACCTGAAATTCCATGAACCCACTCTGGTTGATTCTGAACATTTACGCCTTTAGTGACATCCAATGTGATATCGAATTCTTCACCTGTAAGCAAATCTAGGCCAAGGCTCATATTGTTCCTAATGTTTGATGCATCTCCCAAATCGACCATACTTTCGATTGCAAAATCATTCACAGATGAACCAAAATCAATCATTCCAGAAAGGAAGAATGAAAGTGATAGAACTCCATCTGCATCACCGAATTCTGGCACAGATATGATATCTGACTTTTCTGATGATGGTAATGAAAGTGTAATATTTGCAGGTAATGGATCGAGGTAAACCTTGCCGGATAGTCCTAAGAATTTGTCAGATCTATTACTAACATCTTCTAATAACACACTGAATGGAGAAGAAGCTGAACGATTCATAACCAGCCGGCTATTACCTCTATCTCCTACTGCACCTGGCTCATCTGGAGGGTAAAGAATAATCGAAGTTAAATCGGATAGTTTGAGAGACATACTGGCTTCTGCTGAATTTTGGTCAATCCAGAATCTCGCATGATCATCATCCATTGTCAATGGCGTTGTGGCATTAGAAATTTGCACTTCTACAGAACCGATACCTTGTCTCCATTCAGGAGATTTTGATGGCTCGGAAATGAATGCAAGAGTATCACCTAACTTTAATTCAAATTCTGAAGGTAAGTCATTGAGTCTCAAAGCGTTGTACTGGCCTCCGCCCTCAGCACTGTATGTGATTGTTCCAATCTCGCTTGAAGCATTGTAAGCAATATCTGTGCCTTGTTGACTAATAGTAAGGAATTCCGGACGATTAGATATCGATGCAAATTGTCTTACTTCACCATCGGTAGTGTTAGATGAATGGTTCAAATGTCCAATAATCAGTTCATCTCCTGATAATCCTGATAGCGAAATAGTTCGCAAATCAGTTTCCTGCACGTAAGAATAACGTAATCCGGAAATATCCGAAACTGAAACACTCATTCCTACTGGAACTAGAGGGTCATTTATCCAACCATATCTTCCATCGACTTTACCTAATGAATTGGTATAATCAACATCTTCACCTAACAGAATGTGGTTTGTTTCCATTACTGGATGGGGGCTACTGCCAATTGCCAATTTTATGCTGCCAGCCGTCATATTTTGACGAGTTGAACCGTCTGTCCAAGTTTCTCTAACTTGATTATAAAATTGAACTATTATTTCTCCACTAGATTCACCAGCAGTTCCAACAATAGCTTCTGGTAAACCATTGAGAATTGTTCCTAGATCAAGTACAATTTCGACTAGATTTAACACCACATTATCCAGTACTTCACTTAGCAGGTCAGGGGCAGTACCAAATTCCACTCTTATTCTATTGGAAGATGGTATCTCAAAGGTTCCAAAGACTGCTACTACTTCAGGTAAATCTTCAATTTCCACTTCCATTGAAGATGAGTCAGTAGCAAATCCGTGTCTTTGGAATGTTGACATATACTCTATCCTCTCTATACGCTCTGTACCTGCAATTAGTATCAGGCTGTTCCAACGATTATCACTTGGATCTAAGATTAAATTTGCACCTGCTACATTTGTGGAATCATCAGCAGTATAATTTTTGATTGAAATTATCAGTGACAGTCTATTTGGCATATCGCCAGGGAAGTTTGCTGAACCTGGAGCTTCCCCAATCAGAGTAAATATGGCATCAATCTCTTCTTGTGGTAATGTTCCTTTAGGTAAGTCTCTAACCCAGCCCCTGGAATCAGTAATGTTTCCTAACAAGCCACCTTCTTCAATATGATTAGAACGGTCCTCGAAATAATGGAACCATAGGTCAGCATCCTTGTCACTGTATATTTCGACGTTGTCGAATGAGTTCTCACCAGCATTATCATTTCTAATTACTAAATCAACTTCTTCGGGAATCAAAGTTTCTCCGAAAACAGGATGCAGGCCAACATCGATGTATCCAATTTCATCTAGTGCTCTATTTCCATCAAGATCTGGTTGATCATAGTGGACATAACCGATTCCAATTGAATATCCACATTTATGATTACGACTTTCTTCATCATGGTCTAAGATTGGATCATACCATGAAGAATCTTGACAATCAGTTTGTTTGTTAGCTGCATTACGATCAGGGTTTGAAACGGTGATGGCATATGGAGCTGTAACTTCAGTTATTTCCAAAGATGAGTCATCAACTCCATCAAATGGATTTAACGCGCTGAAGATACTTCCTACCGTACCTGTCACATTTAGTTCCATTTTATCTAAACCTACTCTTACCTGGAAATCATGTGGAGGTTGTGTGAAACGTGAGTCGATGATAAGAGCATATGATTCTCCCTCAGTTGTTAATGTAAGGTCATATGCAACACCTTTCATCAAAGAAACTTCCATACTCGCCATTTCATCCCAAAGTGGATCATTATGATCGAGAACTCGTACCTTCCATTGGAAATTCGGTCTTATCCAAATAGATTCAATAGAAGGCAACAATCCATCACCTAAAGTTACATCCCATCCCTCTCCACGAGTTCCTAAACCAACTATTGAGAGGCCTACTGCAACATCACTACTTCCATCACCATCGATATCAACTGCATTTTCAAATAAACCAGTATCTTCTAAAGAAAGTATGTCACCTGTGAAAGTTCCATAATCCCAAGCTTCGTATTGCGGCCCATTATTACGGGCTGTATAATTGATGTATAGCGAGTAAGTATTAGCTCCAAAAGCTAGTGGATCTGAAAAAGTAGGAGGTAGTTCGAATAATGTATCAAGAAGATTATCTGGCCAACTATCCGGATGTGTATCAGGATTCATCAAGAGTTGGTAAGGTCGAGGATGTAGTGGCTCTAACGGTGTTGTCTGCCGCATTGTAATATCGCCCAAAATGCCATCCGTAGCAAGTAAAGCATCACCATTGCCAACTTCTCTACCTCTGGACTCTAACGCACTCAAAACGGCTTCAGCACTATTTCTAGCCAATTCATCCTCTCCAGAATTCTGCTGTTTTGTAAGTGCGTTAGCCATAGCTTCGAGGACTCCGAAGTCGTCCCTACCTACTGTTTCATCTGCAGAAACCGGGTTAAAAATTGGTAAGAACATCACTATGATGAGAGCGATTGCGACCCTCTTGGAATCAAGAGGTTGTGGCACTCCGCGGTGGAGTACGCGCACACCATCTGCTGACATCAACCCAATTCGGTTCAAACTCACAAATGAAACCATCCCTCACATGGGCGCGAGAAGTACCGGTTTCATCGTTCGAATAATTGTTCACTTCCACAAGATGGACAGGTGACAACTGCACTATTAACCGATGAAGGAACTGTCACTGAAAATGGCATTCCACAGGAACTGCAGTCGCTTTTCAGTGTATGTGTCTGAGGCTTATTTGATACAGGCAGGGCGACTCCTCCACTCTTCACTTTACCCGATACAGGACTAGGTTTCGAAACAGGCTTCGGTTCAACCTCATCAGCAAATGCTGCTAATGCTGCATCTGCGAATGCGGGATCGACCCGAGGAGCTTGGTAACTTGGTCTGAATCCAGCATTTGGATCGATTTGTGATTGAGACTCGCTACCGTATATCGATTCAAATTCTCTAGCCTTTTCTTCCGACATTACTTGCTCTGAAGATTTGACAGGAGATCCGTCGGACATCCCTGCCATTTGGATTGCCTTTGCAAACGGTGGAAGTTTGGTTGTTTTTGCAATTTCATAAACTCTAACTGTTGCTTCCTCAAGTGATAATCCATTCTGAACTAACAAATCGATAGCATGTCTTCTTTGAACTCCTCTATATCCAAACAATACAACTCCAGATACAACGATGATAATCAAGAAAATTATAGCTACTATTCCGAATATATTTGTCTCTGCAGGAGGTTCGTTAACCTGGACCGTGAACACTTCAAAATCTGAATTACCTGATTGATCATAAACAGTTACCGCAAAGCGATGTTCTCCGGGAGTATCAAATGATTTTTTCAAAACTCGACCTGTATAATCTGGATCGTTTGAAGTATCTCCATCGCCATTAGAATCGGTATCCAAATCTAAATCCCAAGTATAGATTAGAGTGCTAGCGTCGTCCCAAGAGTCTGCAGCACCGGCTTTGAATTCGATTTCTTCACCCATCTCTACCTCTTTGATTTCGGAAATATCACTCGTTACTAAAACCGGTTTTGTATCATCATATACACTGATTGAAGTATTTAGATAACCGATATTACCTGAAGCATCTGTAACTTTCAAACTGACACTATGTGTTCCAACATCAGACCAACTTAGTGTACAATCTAGGAAACAATTTTGCATTATTTCGCCATCTATTGTCCAAGATCTATTCACAATTTGGTGATCATCATTTGAATTAGTAGAAGTCAGAACTAAGTCTGCTGTTCGTAATAATCTCCAGTTCCCATTAATATCTTGAACTCCGCCGCTACCAGTAATCACTGCTACTGGATCTGACACATCTAGAACTTCAATTACATGACTTGCTAATGTTGTTTCTCCGCTTGAAGATTGAACGGTTAATGTGACAATTTTGTTACCTGGAGAACTCCAAGATGCTTCGACTAATTCCTGCGAGGCGTCTTCAATAAAGTCTGAATCAAAATCCCATGAATATGAAACGATTTGATTTTGTTTATTTGGTGAGTTTCTGGCATCTAAAACTATTTTCTCACCGATTACAGTTGTTCCATTTGTATAATCAACAATAGTTGGTGCAAGTATAGGATCTAGCCACGCCTTAACTGTGAAATGTAGGTCTGTGTTTCCAGCTTCAACCATCAAATTTAGATTTTTCAAATCCAAATATGAAACGACCTCCCAATCCAATTGGGTCAACTCTTGGCCGCCGAAATCATCAGAATTTGTATCACTGATGAACGAATCGCCGTTTACCTGGTTATCAGATTGGACAAAGATATCTCCTGATCCTGCAATTGGATGTACCCAATAGTTCAACTCTGTTCCTGCATCGGTATTGAAAGTTGCAAGATTGACTTTCTGTCCAGATTCAACAATGAAAGTATCGTGGACTAATGGATAATCTTCACTTGATATTGTGCCTAATTGAATTTTGAATTTAGACGACATGCCCCCTTGGTCACCCATTCCTTCATCCCCATCATGGGCAGTGTTATCAAACACAACAAACCAATTCTTTACAGTCGTCGTCGGGGGAGACCAATCAAACCATTCATTACCAATCATCGATTCAAACGAGCCTTCTTCCGTGAAGGAATTACGATAATTTTGACCATTATTGTAAGGTAAAATTGTATCTTCATTGAATAGCAATACATCCATGGCATCATTCATCACCTCATAGTCAAATGCCAAAATGGCACTATTATTCCGGTCTCCAATGTCTATAATTACGCATGCGCCCGGATCTACCGTGAAACCTTCGCTAGAAGAGATTGCAACTTGCAGATCTAATTCGGCACATTGGGGTGCTGCTCTACCTTCAGCAGCGTTAGCTAGGGGTGCAATCAAAAAGCCGAGCAGCAACATCACTAGCAATTTAGGTCGACCCATGAATCGCAAACATGAGTCTCGGCTTTCAAATTGCCTCAATCTTGTTGAGCCCAACCTGAAGGTAATTTTACTAAATGTTCAAGTGAACAATCATCATTCAGAATCAATCTATCTCCATCTGAAAGAGCCACTACAGATTGGTGAATTGCTCTAGCCTCCTTTAGCGATGATGAGTGATCTTCCAAACGGCCAGAGTAGTGTGTCAACGCCAAGTGTTTCGCATAACATTCGTTTGCTGTTCTTGCGGCACCTGCAGCTGTAGAGTGTAGATGCTCGTTTGCTATATCTGCATGGGTTTGTAAAAATGTTGCTTCATGTATTAGCAAATCGCATTCGGAATCAATTGCTTGTTCGGCAGTGTCTCCAGATATAATCACCGAAACCCCTGGACGAGAATCTGATCTGTAATTTACCGCTTCGAGTAATTCTCCTTCATACTCGACATTATTTCCTGCTGCTAAAGACGCTTTAATCTCATCAGGCAAAGACATTGTAGCTTCCCGATTGAATTTGCCTTTCCTTCCAGATGTAGAAATCCTCCATGCACATGATGGAACAGTATGCTGAGTCGTATGTGCAGATATTTTGATATTTTTGAGAGGTTGTGGTAACTCAATTTTTGAGCCATCATTCATGTTTACCCAGCGCTCACCATCTCCTAGAACCCATTCAACCTCGTAACCAAGAGTTTCACTATTTGCTCCTAAATCCATCCACATGTCATATTGGATCACTAAATCAGAAGGAGTCACTTCAGGTTCACCCTCTGAACCAAGAAGTGTGTCGATTACTTCAGAGGTTGTTGGCCCTATTATCCAAAGCTTATCCTTGCGCCCATCGAGTGACATCGTTTGCATCCATGGCAAAACTCCCCATGTATGGTCGAGATGGCCATGAGTGAGTAAAATAGCTGCAACTCTTGACATCTTCAACCGTCTACCGGCGTGTGCTTTCATCTCGGATCTGTAATTGACAAGACGGTTTTGAAAACCTTCACCACAGTCGACTACCAGCATGCCTTCAGATGTTTCAACAATGGACCCGGAAACCGAACGGCCTTGTGCCGGCCTAGCAGATGATGTTCCGAGTACATGCACTTCAAGGCTCAATAAATCACCTCATTGTTCGTAAGGAATAGGAGTTTCTGGGAACCATCGGAGAATAACTACGTCACCGATTGAACGAACCCATCGCCATGGAATTGTGAGATGAATTCCGCGCTCGACTAATTCTTCAGGACAACCCGCAACAAACAAATGGGTTGCACGTAATTCTGAGCCGTCGATTACAGTTTCACCAACAACGCCTAAATGGCGTCCATCAGGAAGATAGATGTCTTTCCCATTAAGTTGTGAAATACTCAAATCGCCAGTCATCAACAGCCCTCCCTGAGCATGCGAGACAAGAGCCCCTCAATGAACCCAACGGCAGAAAATTTAGCCTTAGATGCGTTAAACATCACTTACCGATGTTTCCACGTGCCTTCAAGGAAGGACGGATCTTCTCAGCGCCCTTGCCCTTCTTGTATAGACCGCGTCCACGCTTGCCTGCGCTGGTCTTTCCACGGTATGCACGTCCACGGTGGTGTGAATCAGCAATCCAGCCAAGGTCCTTATCAGACTTGATAGCAGGATGCGCTGGGTCTAGCATAATCACTTCGAAGTACTTGTGCTTACCATCTTGTCCAACCCAATATGAGTTCAGAACTTCCAGGTTAGGGAAGTGGCGGTTTACACGCTCTTCAGCAATACGCTGAGTATTCTTAGCCATGGTAATCTTATTGATACCTGCCTTGGAAGGTTTACGCTTCATGTGAATCTTACCCTTGCGAAGTCCACCACGGCGAACACGAGTTCGGACCATGACAACTCCTTGCTTAGCCTTGTAACCAAGGCGGCGTGCAGCATCGATACGTGTTGGTTTTTCGATACGGCAGTTTACTGGATCACGGCGCCATTGGACCATGCGGTCTTGGCGTTGCTGATGGGATTGTGTTGCTTTTGGTTTGTTCCATGTTTCACGAACATGCTGGTAAAGACCCTTAGCCATTGTACATCACCTACTCCTTGGAGCAGTTTGGCGACTTGCCACCCCTATTTGAAGACCGCGACGCGTATTCTGGTCCCCCTACGGGGGATTCACTCATGTGTGAGTGGAGTGTCGGAGGTATGTGTCCCTTCAAATTACTGGAGCTGATGAAGTTCTAAAAGCACTTGAAAATGGGGTTGAGATTAAACTTGTTTTAGTCGACAGGGATGAAGATTGTTCAGAGATAATTAAGTTGTGTGAGGATAGGAATATTCCTGTTACTGAAGGATCTTCAACCGACCTTTGGAGAATGAGTGCAAACGGCCAACAGAAAGCCCTTGCCTTGGTAGGAAGAGAACCAAAAGGTACCCTTGAGGAGGTCTTTGAAAGAGAAGGAGTAATTTGGTTATTTGATGGAGTTGAATACGCTCCAAATCTTGGATTTGGAGTAAGGACTGCAGAGGTCAGCGGAGCTACTGCTGTAATCATCAATGTTAACAAAACTCACGAGGAAAGAAGAACAATCCGTAGAGCCGGAATGAGGGCGACTCGGTTCATTCCAGTAATTTATGCATCCACTGAAGAAATCTTAGCCGCATGCAATAGAAGAATCGTTGTTGCCGAAGATGTTGGAGAAAAAGCGCCTTGGGATGCAGACCTTACTGGAGATGTATTACTGGTGGTTGGAGCTGAAAATGCAGGAGTTTCAAAAGAAGTCCTAGATGCTGCTGATGAAATTGTTAGATTACCGATGCCTGGATTCGTGCCTTCATACAACCTACAAGTTGCAGTCAGTGCTCTAGCAATCGAAAGGTTACGTCAATCTGAGTGATTCACTCTTCTTGTTCGCGGCGGATTACTGCAACGAAACTGACTGCAATCGCTGCAAGAGTTCCAAACACTCCAATCGATGGCAGGCCACTAGAATCATCTTCGTCATCTGAAGATGAACTGTCTCCGCTATCCGTACTGGGTGGGCAACCGGTTTGATCAACAACTACTCCAGTAGCTGTAAATGGACATTGGTCGAAACTATCGACAACTCCATCACTATCTGAATCCAATTGGCTAGGAGCGCAACCATCAGTATCGACTTGAGACCCTACAAATGTGTTTGGACAAAGGTCAGAATTATCCATAACTCCATCACTATCTGAATCTGTCTGAGAATTAGAACAACCATATGAATCTACGATTGAATTTGCAGGAGTAGAAGGGCAGATATCTAGATTATCCATAACTCCATCTCCATCTGTATCTCTTTCATAGGCAGCACACCCATTAGAATCAACACTAGAACCCGTAGTAGTATTTGGACACAAGTCCAAATTATCAGTAACTCCATCTGAATCGCTATCTAGTTGGTAAGATGCACACCCATTAGAATCAACATTGGAACCAGTAGTAGTATTTGGGCATGAATCTGAAGTGTCTATTACACCATCTGAATCAGTATCAGCATTAGGATCTATCATGTTAACTGTAACACAATCACTAGACATTTGATTAGCAAAGTCATTGGATACTACGCATACTTCATGAGTCCCAAATCCTACATCGATTTGTACCATTGTTGAGTTACTGCTGTTTGTATAAACACTTGTTCCATCAACTGTGAAGTGATGACTAGACGAGTTTTCTAGAGTGTAACTCAGGCTAAGATACTGGCCCGTGAAACTAACGCCCGTAGCAGGAGAGGTAATCGATACAGAATGAGGAGGGACGAATCTCTCAACTGTGATGCAATCAGACAATTGAGTTCCATCTTCTCCCGTTAATTCTAGACAAATTGTAGAGAACCCATATGGAATATACATTGAATAATTGCCAAAGATTGAGGTTGAATTTGTATTATTATCATAATCGTAAAAGTTCGTATACAAATTAGTGTAATTTTGACTGTTCAATGTAATGTAACCAGTAGAATAATTATTCGCAGTATATTGAATGGAAATAGAACTTGAGTAATACATCGAGTTATTGTTTGGCGAAATCAAATTACCTTCAACTAATCTTGCTACTCTGTTTAGATTAACACAATCGAAGGTAGAATTATCAATTGAGCCGCAGATCTGGATTGTACCAAATGTACTCAGTGAAAGGTAAGTTGTTCTGACACTGCTGCTAGCATAACTCGATGATGTAGAAGTTCCATTTGATGAATCATATGTCCAATAAACATACCCTGTGTAATTCTCTGAATAATACCTAACCTTAGCATAATTGTTGTCATAATAAAGTACTGCTGAATCGATGATTAATCTCTGCACTGGAGTTTCTCGATAAACCATGATACAATCTGAGAGAGTTGTATTGTTATCACCAGTCAATTTCAGACATATTGTAGACCAGCCTAATGGTAAATTGACATATGCACTATTCCCTCCAGTGTTATTTCCACCTGTGTTATTTTCACCAGTGTTATTTTCACCAGTGTTATTTCCACCAGTGTTGTTATTCGCGTTTTGAGAAGACAAATGATGGAAAGTTTGGTTGTTTAATTCAAGAACTCCAGTGGTATAATTTTCTCCAAAATAATTGATGTAAATACTGCTAGCACTTGTAGTGAAGTTGTTGGATGGATAATCAATTTCGCCATACAAAGTTCTAACATTTCTAGTTACATTGACACATTTTGTATCGCCAGAAATACTTCCACAGATTTGAATCTCGCCATATGTACTTGGGTAAATGTAGGTAGTTCTAATGTAACTACTAGCGTAACTAGACGTTGATGATGTCCCATTTGATGAATCATATGTCCAGTTAACATATCCATTGTAATTTTGAGTTTTGTAATTCACTGAAATTCGATCATTATCTGAGTTTAGATATGCGCTGTAGATAATCAAACTTGTTGGAGGCTTCACATATTGGAATTCGTAAGATAGGGTAGAATCGTTGGAATCGGGGCAATAATGGTAAGTTCCATTTGTTCCACAATTAAGAATTGTAGCTTCAAAATCTAGAGTAACATTAGTGCCATTTAGAACGGATGAGTCGAATACCAATTGCGCAGAATAATTGTATGTACCATTCGCTCCAATCATGTACCACCAACTTGTATAATTGTAAAGACCAGATACCCCTGAATTATCTGCACTAGAGTTTATTCCAGGATAATTTATAGCAAAACTACAGGTATTAATCAAATCAATTGTGACAAAATAGGTCGAGCTGATGGTGAAATACCCTAATGTTAGACAGTGAGAATCGTTATTCGGGACAGTGTTGTTACCACCTGTGTTGTTACCACCGCCACCGCTGTTGTTTCCGCCACCGCTGTTGTTGGCGTAGACCATGAAAGAGGCAGCATCACTGTCAGCAAAGGCTCCGTTGACATAGAGGTCAGCATGGAACGTGTAGTATCCTGCTGTAAGTCCTGATACAGATGGTACTAGCAAAGAGCTGTTGGCGGTTCCGTTCCATGATTGGTTTCCAGAGAAAACAGTGTAATTGTTGGAATCATAGATCCAATAGTCAAGCATCATAGTGG
The DNA here is from genome assembly GCA_003602535.1 of Candidatus Poseidoniales archaeon. Taxonomy (GTDB): domain Archaea; phylum Thermoplasmatota; class Poseidoniia; order Poseidoniales; family Poseidoniaceae; genus MGIIa-K1. The sequence continues at coordinate 517 of QQSA01000071.1, read as the reverse complement.
CGTTGAGGATTTCACAATTCACGTATATTCCGGTCGAGAAGGATTGATTCTCCATCACCATGGAAGAAACGCTTGCATACACGGTGGTGTAACTGAGGTTGGTCCCACACGGTGAGGTTTGGTTGCCACCTGTATTATTTCCACCGGTATTATTGCTATTGGAAACTATCGTAACATATTCAGAATCAGAATCTAATAAGGAGTAATTACTATCGTATAAATTAACCATAACCTTGTAATAGCCTGCATTGATGACCGGGCTGAAGGAATCAGAGTAGATATGAGTTAGATTTTGTTGGACTGCCCAAGAATGATTGTAACTACTGGAGGTTATGTTGGTCGAGATTTTTATAATTGAAAAAGTAAACATCATTGTTGTATTTAATACCGCACAAGAGATAGTAGCAGACATCGGAATCGACTGATTAGTATAGAATGTTGATTGAGTATAATTTGATTGTATGTTAATGCTTGAATGTAGTGAATTATAACCACAACCAGTGTTGTTTCCTCCAGT
>QQSA01000070.1:6578-9249 GCA_003602535.1 Candidatus Poseidoniales archaeon | reverse complement strand
TTGCGATGTGCAGTGTGGTCTCCATCTAGCAGTGCTGCAACAGTTAGGAAGTTGTCTACAGCGGTATGGCCGCCACCAGCACGAACTGTTGATACAGGTACTGACCAAGACTTAGTAACCGAACTACCTGAGGATAGAGTTGCAGATTCAAATCCATTGTTTGCACCATTTAGCAACCACTTCTTCCATACGTGATGAGGGTTTGGTGAGCCTCCATCATATGTTTCTGGAGATGTTTCTTCGGTAACTGCTGCGTAGAAGTAAACAGTCTTGGTGCCTGCACCAGAGTAGGTGGCAGTAATGTCGATGTCCATGTTGTTGCCATTCTGAGATTGTAGGACAGTCAATGAGTAATCGTTTGTATTCTTCATGTTGCCGCCGCTTGTATATTTGCTATCCATAGCGCCGCCTCCAACGTGGTAATATGTTCCCGATGGTGCATCGCCCAGGACCGTAACTGGTATGCCGCCTGTATAACCTGGAGCATTTTGGATGTGTGATCTGCGGTTAATTGGTGAATCAGATGGCCATCCTGTTGAAGAAGATTCCCAGAATGAGATGTAAGTGAAATCTTCAGATTGGGTGCCTCCACCACCATTTGTGCCATACAGATTGTGTAGGTTGGCAGAGATTGTCTTACATGGAGGACACCAATGTGCTCCCATATATTCTGCAAAAACAGGGTGCCCAGGGCTTGTAGCTTCCATTTCAACAGGTTCTTCAGCAAGTTCAGAAACGTTGGCATCATCTTTCGCAATAACTCCACTGAATGAAGCTAAAATGCTGAGCAACATCAAAGCGACAATGGAAAAAGCAGTCGAACGTACGGTCTTCATACGCTTCGCTTCTCGTACATGGTATTTAGTACTGTTCTGTATCAGTCTGTCCCCCCTACGGGGGGTTTTTCAAAAATCAGGGGAATTCTTCTTGTCTTAATCCTCGTCGGAGTTACATGGCAGAGTATGCAGTCCTAATGGAAAAAGAAGGACGGATTCATGTTGTACAAGTTACGGATGAAGTCATCAAACACAAGGGCTTAGGGGTACTAAACAGTGCAGCATTGCTCGGCAATGTGGATGTTGGAGATGAGGTCTTAATAGGCCAAAAGTATCTCACCAGAATGCCGGCGAATTTACCTGAATTAATCTCTGGTATGGCTAGGAGAGCGCAAACGATTTCTGCGAAAGATGCTGGTGCGTTGATTACAAAATTAGGAATTGGTTCGGGAAGTACAGTACTTGAAGCAGGTTTAGGGTCTGGTGGTCTTTCTTTACATCTTGCAAAGGTAATGGGTAATTCCGGACATCTAGTTACTGCTGAACCAAGATCAGAGCATGCCGAAGTGGGTTTACTCAATCTGGCAAGAGCAAAGTCCTGTTTCTCTGAATTTCCAAAGCACACTCACCTCGAAGGAAAGTTAGAGGATGTAGTTCCTGAAATCGATTTTGATGCTATCATTCTCGATATGCCAGTTCATTCTCCAGCCATAATTGCAAGTGCTCCAATGCTTATTTTCGGTGGAAGAATCGCTTGTTATGCACCTACTACTTCGCAATTAGAAAAATGTTGGAGGTCATGTGAAGAAGCCGGACTTACCGTTGAATGGGCTGGAGAATTGATGGAGCGTCAATGGGGAGTTGCCTCAAAAGGAGGAATGAGGCCTGTAAACGGCCCATTTGGCCACACAGCATTTCTTTTAATTGCTCAAAAGAAATAATCATTCGACGACTCTAATTCTTACATCACACTTCGGGCATGTGAATCTGAACGGTGGTTCACTTCCTTCAGGTACTCCTAATCTTGCTTCACATGCACAGCATGTTACCTTGTTATATTCATCAATTCTAACTTCATTAGGTCCTAATGGAATCTCTTCCTCTTCCTCTTCTTCTTCCTCAATGATTGCTGGCTTTCTGAAATATCTGATGTATGTTAACAGTAGTAATGCTATCATCCATCCAGATGCTAGTAGAATCAATGAATTCTTATTGTCTAATTCAAATATTCCAAGGTTCAAGCCTTCTGGTGGCATATGAGGTCCAGATACGCTAATTGAGATATCTTGTGATTCGTCTGTGATAGTTTGGCCTTCAACTTGACTTACTGAATTTACTGTAATTATGGCTTCAAATCCATCTAAGTTTAGAGGGGTAAGCATCAGGCGGAAATCTTGACAACCCTTGCTAGATAAGCTGTAAGTAGAATTGATACCGGTTTCACCAGCTCGGTAGAACACACCATCCATCTGTGGCTCATTCTTACCGATTAACTCCAATGAACCTTCAACAAATGTATTTGCTTCGTTACACACGGTAATTGCTATCGTCTGCTGTTCATCGCTTTGATCGAATACTAATTTGTCATTATCAAATTGGAATGATATAACCTCTGTGCTCCAAACCGGCTCCACTTCATATGATTCACTGGCAGTAACCATCATGTCAGAACGTGCAGAAGATGTCAATCTGAAAGTTAGTGCGTATCTTCCAGCATTCATGTCATCATCGATTGTGCATACCCATGGTATTGGTGTTGAAGACATACTTGGTGATAACTGGTAAGTTTCACCTTCTAGATTACAATCCATTTCAATGGTGTCGATTAGCATTGAATCAACGGCTGTTCCTAAATTTGTGATTATTACATTTCCTCGAATTGTTTGTCCTGGAGC
>QQSA01000070.1:0-6394 GCA_003602535.1 Candidatus Poseidoniales archaeon | reverse complement strand
CCCGATTCGAGAGTTACTGATAAGGTATTTACTCCAATTGTGAACCAATCACTAACTTGTGAATTGTCTATATTTGCAACAAATGTTTCAGTAGATGTTCCCAAGTTCGTAACTTGAATAGTAAGATTAGAACCTTCTAGTGGAGATGCAACAATTCTATCCTCTGTGGAATCGATGGTAACTTCATAACGATCGGTAATTTGTAAATCCATAGTGAGTTGGGTTGAAGTCCATCCTCCATCAAAAGTAATTGTAAATGAATCAGTACTAGGTTGGATTCCAGAAGAAGCAAGTAACTCGAGTTCAACTTGAGTTGTTTCGTTTGCTTCAAGGCTAAATTGCTCCATTCCTTTGACAGTGGTAATTCCATTCGGTAGGCCGGTGATTGAAACTGATAAATCTAAATCTTTGGTGCCTTCATTTGAAATTGATAATGTGATTGATGAGTTTTTACCGGGTACAATCACTATTCTATTGTCAGCCGGGCCTTCCATTGTTAATTCTGCAAATTCCTTAACTTCGAATATGCCGCTTTCATTCACACTTCCTGTGCCACTATTTGTTGATGACATTGTGAAGTTTAGAGTTATGTCACCCACTAATGATGAATCAATTAGAACTACGATTGCAACGTATTGCGACATACCTCTTGCCAGAGTTACTGGTTCTGGATTAGTGAAAGTAATTCCTTCAGAATCAATTCCGATAATCGAAATAGTGTCTTCCTCAGTTCCATCATTACTGATCGCTATGTTAAACGATTCAGATTGCTCAACATCTAATTTTATCGATGTAGGCAAAACCATCGACAATCCCCAATTCTGACCAATCGTCACTGTAAATTCGAATTCTTCCATTACAGAATTATCACTGTCCAGATGGCCTTCCAATGAGATGTCACATTCATCATTAACATGAGTATTGACGCCAGCTTGTATAATCATCTCAACGTCAATAGTTGAGTCAAATGGAATTACTGATTGAAGTTCCAACAATTGAACTGTACAGTCGCCTGAATCGACAGATGTCTGCCAATTCCAGTCGCCATCTGCAGTAGATAAGCTGGTAACTTCAACAGTTGAAGTTGTATTTTGCCCAGGGAGAAGTAAATCTCCTGCAACATGTGCGAATGAAAGTTCGTGAACTGCCGTAATATTAACCACTAATGTTGAGCTAACCGAATAATTACCTAATGCGCTAGCTGCAAAGAGTTCGAATCCATAGTATCCAGGCATTTCATTAGTCGGTATCGAGATGCGAAGAGTTGCGTGCCTCATTTCACTTGGATTCATCAAATCCATTGAATCATCTAAGAACCGTACTTCCCAACCCTGAGGACTTGTACCTGACCTTGAGAAAGCACTCTGAGACCCATCGCCTCCGCCACTAGTGCCATTTCCGCCAGTGCTGTTACCACCAGTGCTGTTGCCACCTGTGCTGTTGCCGCCGGTGCTGTTGCCACCTGTGCTGTTGCCGCCGGTGCTGTTACCACCAGTGCTGTTGCCGCCGGTGCTGTTGCCACCTGTGCTGTTACCACCAGTGCTGTTACCACCAGTGTTGTTGCCACCAGTGCTGTTGCCACCAGTGTTGTTGCCACCAGTGTTGTTGGAGTTGTTTGTTCCTCCGCCAGACGTCCAATTGGCCCAGAATCCTGCGAGGTCAGGAGTTTGATCTACCGATAAAAGAATTGTATCGTTCACATTTCCATCATTTGTTATGGTTATGGACAAGTTAACATCGTCCCCTGGTGCCATTTGTACTAATCCATTATCGCCTGCTGTAGAGGTGTCGATTGCTGGTAAATACATTGGTTGTGCTGAAATCAATACTTCGATTTCAGTGGAAATATCTGCGTCTGGTTCTGTGACATTTATTGTTAGAGTTCCTGAATTACTAGGCAATGCATCAACAGACAGTCTGACAGCAATTGTGGTTTGTACAGATTGTGTTGGAATGATAGTGACGTTGGAATCTGTAGGAATAACTTCCCATACTGAATCAAATCCTGATACATCGATAGAATAGGTTTCGATTGATGACCCATTGTTATGAATTGTTAATGTTAGATTAGTTGATTCCCCTGGTGACAAAATGATGTGACTGGAGTCCGTTGTTAATCCAATACTAGGATGCGCACTAGCTAGAGGAACTAGCGGTGCAAAGGCCATCACCAAGACCAAGACTAGAGCATTCACCCGGTGCGACATGATAATCGCGACTCTATGCTGACATTTCATCCAATCGGCCCTAAGGGCCGGTTAGAATCAGTTCTGAAGCAAATCTAATTTTTCCTGATTCAAGATTTCCCAAGGGAATGCACCATCAATTCCAGGAGTTCTTCCAAAATGGCCACCTGCGGCAGTAGCAGAGTAAATCGGTTTCAACAAATCCAATTCATTAGCGATTGATTTCGGAGTGAAATCAAATACAGATTTGACTCTTCGAGTTAATTCAGTGTCTGTAATCGATGATGTTCCAAAAGATTCAGCCCTAACGCTGACAGGTTCAGCAACTCCGATTACGTAAGCAACTTGAATTTCGCATTTTGAAGCTAGTCCTGCAGCTACAACATGTTTAGCTGCCCACCTCGCGGCGTAAGCAGCAGATCTGTCAACCTTTGAAGGGTCTTTGCCAGAAAAAGCACCCCCCCCGTGACGCCCCATTCCTCCATAGGTGTCAACGATTATTTTCCTACCAGTTAATCCGGCATCAGCGTAAGGGCCTCCTGGGTCTGCGAATCTACCAGTTCCGTTTACAATTAGGCGATATCCTTCTGACAATAGTTCGTTTGGAATTGCATGTTCAACAACATGTTTTTTGATCTGAGATGTGATGTATTCTCTCTCTGCTAATTCATCACCTGCAAAGTTGTTTTTCAACGCATCATCATGTTGAATTGCGATAACTACGGTGTGAACTTTGGAAGGAACTCCATTCTCGTATTGAACCGTAACTTGACTTTTAGCATCAGGACGTGCCCAAGGAAGTGTGCCATCGACTCTAGCGTTGGTCATTCTACGAGTTAGGCGTTGAGATAAGGCTGCAGCCAATGGGAAAAATCTTCCCTTTAACACTTCAAAACCTTCGGTTTCGGAACAAGCAAATCCAAACATCAATCCTTGGTCTCCGGCACCTTGTTCGGAATTATTTACTCCTTGACTAATATTAGCAGCCTGTTCAGTAATTTTTACAATTACTTCACATCGATTTTTACTTGTAGAGTCAAATCCGATTGAATGAGAGTTATATCCAATTTCTGCAGCAGTTTTTCTAGCGATTGACTCGTAATCAGGGTGTTCGCCGGAAATTGTCACTTCTCCAGCTAATAGGATAATTCCCTGTTCGGTTCCACCTTTCACACTAGTTTCAACCGCAACTCTTGCATTCGGGTCGATAGACAGACAGGCATCTACTATTGCATCGCTAATTGCGTCACAAAGTTTGTCAGGATGGCCTGAAGCAACACTTTCTGAAGTGAACAACTCTTCTGCCATGTATGTCGGGCCTAGATTATCCTCTATCAATTCTATGTTTTTACCAGCGATGACTTCTTGTCCGAAAGTGTCACGCCCCTAAACATGGCGAGCGAAACAGTTTGGCATCCGACCTCATTTAGAACTCACACCTTAGGGCAAATTCAGAGCGATGGTGAATCGTTAATTGGCTCCGAGGTAACAATTTGTGGATTTATGGAGGCCAATCGCGGGAAAGGAAAAATTTGTTTCATGGACATCAGGGACGGAACTGGCCGTGTTCAAATTTTCTTGAAACAAGGAGGAGTTAGTGATGAAGAATTGGAAACTGCTCAAGGGCTTTCTAGAGAATCTACAGTACAAATAATAGGTGAAGTGGCACAAAAGAGGCCTCCTAAAGTGGCAGAGGGAGAGCCAACTCCTCCGCCTACTTACGAAGTAGTAGCCTCCAAATTCACTGTTCTTGCACAGGCAGCAACTCCCCTTCCTCTTGGAGTAACAGATACAGTATCAATAGGATTGGATACTCGTTTAGATAATCGTTACCTCGACCTGCGAAGGGCACACGTCAATGCCATGTTCACTTTAAGGTCAAAAGTACTACAATATGGTAGAGATCACCTGATATCAGAGGGATTCAAAGAGATTAATTCTCCAAAAATAATTGCATCTGCCTCTGAAGGGGGGACCAATCTTTTCCCAATGATGTATTTTGATACACCAGCATTCCTTTCTCAAAGTCCACAATTATACAAACAGTTGACCATTTTGGGTGGGATGGAGCGCGTATTCGAAATAGGTCCAGCTTTCAGGGCTGAAAACCATGACACATACCGTCATCTTAACGAATTTATTTCATTCGATATTGAAGGCGCTTGGATGAACGATGACGATGTAATGTGTGTTCAAGAGCGCATGATTCATCATATTTGGAAGATGGTGGCAGAAAATGATCAAGATCAGATCGACATAATCAATGATTACAGAGCAAGTCAAGGAGATGACCCTATCTCAGTAGAAGTCCCTAGCCTTCCATTCCCAAGAATCGAATATTGCGATGCGATAAAGATGATTCAAGATGCAGGTGAAGATATTTCATGGGGGGATGATATCGATTCATCCCACTGCGATATAATCGCAGCAGAGTACCCTGGTTTCCACTTCTTGCCACGCTGGCCAATGGAAATGAAGCCATTTTACATACACCATATCCCTGGAGATGTAGGAGTTACCGGTGAACAATTGTCTCGCGGATTTGATTTGAACTATGGTAGAGATGAAATGACAAGTGGTGGACAAAGAGAGCACAATGTAGATGTTCTCGAACAGAATCTACGTAACAAAGGACTCGACCCTTCAGATTTCGCATTCTATACAGATGGATTCCGATACGGGGCTCCTCCTCACGCTGGTTGGGGCTTAGGAGTTGCTCGTTTGTTGATGGTCCTTACCGGATCACGCAATGTACGTGAAACTGTTCTCTTCCCAAGAGATCGCAGTAGAGTTACTCCTTGAGTTGATCATTTTGGCTGTAGACCGCATGCAGTGGGGTGCAGAAGAATGGCAGTTCGCAGATTTGTATATGCCTGATGAACCATCTCCTTATCAGAAAGATGAGGGTGTTCCATGTGTGATGCTCATTCACGGTGGATTTTGGAAGGCGGAATATACTCTTGATTTGATGGCTCCAATAGCCGAAGATCTTGCTGAACAAGGAATCGCAGCGTGGAATATTGAATTCAAGGGGTGGTCTCCAGAGGATGAAGGCGTTTGGATGGACACCTTTTCAGATGTAATGCGAGCATGGGGGCAACTAGCACTTCTCCCTGGTATCGACATAGTGCGTTCGATGGTCATGGGTCATTCAGCAGGAGGTCATCTAGCATTGATGATGTCTGCAGTCGCAGAAAGAAAACCGTGGTTGACAATTGCCCAAGCTCCTATCGCTGATTTAGTCGCTGCAGATCATGCGAAATTATCTGATGGTGGTGATGCAGTTCGTCGATGGATGGGTTGTGTTCCAGAAGATAATGAAGATATTTGGAGGCGAGTAAATCCAATTGACAATCCTCCTAAAACAGCAGTGCTTCTAATTCATGGTAAGGCCGATAAAGAAGTTCCTTGGGCACAATCCGAGTCTTATGCTAGGGCTATGGATGCTAAGGGCGCTAATATCCAGAAATTATGGCTCCCAGGAGACCATTTTTCGATGATAGATGTCGCAAGCGATGATTGGTTGACACAAGCAGAAACAATTCGCGATTGGCTGTGAAGGTTCAATACCATGCGCCTTGTGGCATTAACATGGACTGGCTAGGAGAAGACTACCCATTTTCGACCACTGCATTATCTGGCAAGCATGCAATAGTTTGTGGCGCCTCAAAAGGAATTGGCGCTGCTACAGCAAAAATGCTTGCAAAAGCGGGTGCAACAATAACAGCAGTTAGTAGGAATCCTGAAGATTTGATTGCAACACTTTCAGGTACCGGGCATACAGCAATTAGCCTTGATTTAGAGGATCAAGAAGCAATTGGCAAATTTATTTCTTCAATTGAAGAATGCCACATCTTAATCAATAATGCGGCTGGTCCACCTGGCGGTCCACTTTTAGGAAATAACGTCGAAGATTTTGATGCTCCTTTCAAACGACATCTGCACGCATCGCATACTTTGGTTAGAGGACTTGCTCCAAAGATGGAAGCAGTTGGAATGGGCCGGATTGTGAATATAATATCCACATCTGTTAGAGAACCAATTCCAAACATTGGTCTTTCTAACACTTTACGCGGAGCTATGGCTTCTTGGTCAAAGTCACTTTCCAGAGAATTACCGGCCTGTATTACCATCAACAATGTACTTCCAGGTTTCACAGACACTGATAGGTTAGGGTCCTTAGCAACTTCAATCAATGAAAGAACTGG
>QQSA01000007.1:23926-39973 GCA_003602535.1 Candidatus Poseidoniales archaeon | reverse complement strand
TGGTTGCTGAGGCATTGCTGGTTGATGAGGAACTACTGGCTGCTGCGGAGCAGGAACATTTGGGTCATTAGAGATTGACATTGCTGCTTGTTGCAGTTCTGATTGCTGCAAAATTTGATCTTTATTTTCGTCAAAGTAAGGTGCTACTTGCGTTAGTTGCTCAGGGTCAACTCCGCTCTCAGCAGCAACATTTGATACTTCGACTTCATCTATTGAAGATTGAGGAAGTACCTGTTCATTAAGTGGCGCAGGTATCCATTCTGTTCCATTCCACATCCAATTTCCATCAGGACTAAAAGTTGGTCCGCTCATAACCATAATATTGAACATCAGTATATTTGGTTAACTGAAAATCAATCACAACAGCTCTTTTCGATACTGTCTTGAGCACAGAAACAGGTCTTTGCAGGAACTATGTCTGCTCTGGAACTGCGTTCGTTGAATAGTGCAGTGACAGTAGCTAGTTCCTCTGGAGCATCTCCTCTTGCCTCTAAACAGAGTTTGAGTCCTAGTAGGCCCCACATGTTGTCCTTCCACAACTTGATATCGGCACGATAGACTTCTTCTGCCTCTTCGTAATGACCTTGCTCGAAAAGTAGAGCGCCAAGGATATGACGAACTGGTTGCATTTGGCCCCAGGGCTCATTGTACGCTAGATTCAAGGATAGGTCTACTCCACGTCTTAATTCGTCGAATGCTGCAGTGAAATCATGATCTTCACCAGCAGCCTTAGCAAGGAATTGGCGACGATATTCTATTTCTGCTTCAAGTATAGCCGCATTAACATTCAAAATTGAAGGTCCTTCAGCAGGATCTTGGTACATGAAGTTGTTATGCATCATCCTACCTGCAAGAGCAGGATTTTGAAGTGCTTGCTTAAACAGGGCCTGTTCTGCTTCTGCTTCAGGAACCATTCCTTTGGATGCATAAGCAACACCACGTGCATAATGCTGGGTTGCTATTGTAGCAGGGAATACATCTTTGTCATCATACATTGGCTCATTAAGAATTTCATCCCACTTACCGAATCTAACCATTACATGCCATGGCATTGTGACATATGACTCTAGGAAAATTGCACCCATTGGTATAATTCCTGCCAGCATAAATTGAACACCTGAATTTTCATCTCCTGCAGGTAGTGTATCTACTGCCTTACGTGCATATTTCAATGCAGTTTCATACTGACCTTCGAACATCGCACACCAAACTACGAAATGGTGGTTGTGCATGCGATAAAACTTGTAAAACTGAGATTCATTTCCAGTCAATTCCACATATCTATCATCTGCTTCGACGGCAGCAATGTTACACTCGATAGCTTCTTTCCACTGCCCAACCCATGCATCAATGTGAGATGGCATGTGTACTAAATGACCTAAACCTGGCATCCTTGTACGTAGAACATCGGCAGCAGGCAATGCTTTTTCTGGGAAAGGAGACAATTCTAATGCATGACAATAAAGGTGGCAAAGTGCAGGATGAACCTTGGCTTCTTCACTGCTTTCAAATGCATCTTCCATAATCTTGACTAGTAGCAAGGTGTTATCATCTGCAGGAGTTATTTCGCCGGTCTTCGTATCCTTATCCCATAGTTGCCAGGCTTTGAGATTCATCAATGCCTCCACATAAATGGCGGTGACATCCAAATTGCCACTATATTTTTCATAAAGCGGAGCCATTGCTTCAGCGAATGCAACATTCAATTCAGGACTGTTACCCATATTGAGTACAGAGGGGTCTGCTGCATCACGTGCTTCCGCAGAGTGGCGTTGTGCTAATGCATCAATCAGATCTTTTTCAAGCTCTGAACACCCATCTTTCAAAGAAACAGCCTGTTGTATTGCATCATGACCTGAACCAAGTCCAGGAGCCCAATTGTAGTTGGATGATACGCAGTATGCAATTCCCCACCAAGCCATTGCACATGTTGGGTCGATTTCTGTGCACTTACTAAAGCATGCAATTGCTTCTTCATGGTTGTAATTCAGCATATGTCCAAGTGCCAAAACATACATTTTTGTCGCTTCTTCATTCGCGCAAGTAATATCTTTTGCAAATGAATAATTTGATTCTAAGCCAAAGTCATAATCAGTAGGTGCTAACTGCATATTTCGAGGTACGACAATCTACTTTTAATACCTCGGATACGAAGATTAATCATTCTTCTATAGAATCCAAAAAAATAAATTTATTTTGCGTAAAACCTTTCATTTTCATGATCCACACATTAGACAATCATCAGGTGCATCGAGAGAACAAGCAATTGCTTCGAGACTTGTTGCTTCATCTGCACGATTAGCAAGGCCATCAACTGTCTCGGATGTCTTTTGCTCAACTGTAAACTGAATTGCATCTGCAGCAGCCTTTGTACGCAAGTAGTACATTCCTGTCTTGAGCCCCTTTCTCCATCCATAGAAATGCATCGAAGTTACTTTTGCAGGATTTGCATCTATCATGTGTATGTTCAGAGATTGGCTTTGGTCGATGTAAGCTCCACGATCTGCAGCCATATCGATAACATGTCTCTGCTTTATTTCCCAAGTAGTCTTATACAATTCTTTCAAATCTTCTGGAACTCCACTGATTTGTTGGACACTGCCCTTGTGACGTAAGATTTCATCTTTCATTTCTAGAGACCACATGTCACGTTCAATAAGATCGTTTACCAAGTGCTTATTCAATACAATAAATTCTCCGGAAAGTGTTCTTCGAACATATAGATTTGAAGTGAATGCTTCAAAGCATTCGTTATTGCCAAGAATCTGACTTGTAGATGCTGTAGGCATAGGAGCAAGCATCAATGAGTTTCGAAGACCATGAGTCATAATCTCTTTCTTCAGAGTGTCCCAGTCCCAACGTCCTGAATGTTCAGTTACTCCCCATAGATCAGGTTGTAAAATTCCCTGGCTAGCAGGTGAACCTTCGAAAGAAGAGTATGGGCCCTCTTCCTTAGCAGCATCCATACTAGCACTACAAGATGCGAAGTAAATGGTCTCGAAGATTTCACGATTCAATTGACGAGCTTCAGGTGATTCGAAAGGCATCTTCAACATAGCAAAGGTGTCTGCTAATCCTTGTACACCTAGACCTATTGGTCTGTGGCGCATGTTAGAATTCTCAGCCTCAATAACTGGATAGAAGTTCACATCAATTACACGATTTAGATTACCTGTTGCGTGATATGTTACATCGAATAATTTCTGATGATCGTAAGTTCCGTTTTCAACATCTACAAACTTTGGAAGTGCGATAGATGCAAGATTGCAAACTGCTACTTCATCAGGAGCGGTATATTCGATGATTTCAGTACAAAGATTTGAAGAACGGATAGTACCTAGATTCTTTTGGTTTGATTTTTCATTACATGCGTCCTTGTACAGCATGTAAGGAGTTCCTGTCTCAATTTGCGATTGAGTAATTGCATCCCATAATTCACGAGCATTTATGGTTCTACGAGCACGGCCTTCGGATTCATACTTAGCATACAAAGCGCGGAATTCATCACCATAAGTGTCGTGAAGATCTGGACATTCATTAGGACAGAACAATGACCACTCACCATTTGCTTCTACACGCTCCATGAACAAGTCAGGCGTCCAAAGTGCATAGAATAAATCACGAGCTCTCATTTCTTCCTTACCATGGTTTTTACGAAGGTCTAGGAATTCGAAGATATCTGGGTGCCAAGGCTCTAGATAAATTGCAATACTTCCCTTTCTCTTGCCGCCACCTTGGTCAACATATCTGGCAGTGTCGTTAAACACTCTGAGCATTGGGACTAATCCATTTGAATGACCATTTGTTCCTTTAATGTATGAACCCTTAGATCTAATCTGATGGATAGATAAACCAATTCCACCTGCGGATTTAGAGATTCTTGCACATTGTTTCAATGTATCATAAATACCGTCAAGTGAATCTTCTTGCATTGTCAATAAGAAACACGAAGACATCTGTGGAGTTGGTGTTCCTGAGTTAAACAAAGTAGGTGTTGCATGAGTAAACCATCCTTCACTCATCAAATCGTATGTTTTCAAAGCCTTCTCAATGTTGCCATGGTGAATACCTACAGATACACGCATTAGCATATGTTGTGGCCTTTCTACTACATTACCATCAAGTCGTAAAAGGTAGGACCTCTCTAAAGTCTTGAAACCAAAATAATCGTAGTTGTGGTCGCGGTTGTAATCAATGTGTGCATCAAGAACGTCTTTATTTTGCATAATGATTCCATAGACTTCCTCAGAAATCAGTGGAGCATGCTTTCCGGATTCAGGATCTACGTAATTTCTTAAATCTGAAACAACATCACTGAATACGTCCTTAGTTGATCGATGTAAGTTATCGACACATATTCTAGCTGCTAACTTAGAATAATCTGGATGGTGAGAGGCAAGGGATGCTGCAGTCTCTGCTGCTAATTCATCTAGTTCTGATGTTGTAACACCGTCATATAGACCTTCGATAACTAACTTCGTGACCATACCTGGATCTACCCATTTTTCATTCAATCCATGAGAGAGTTTAGTCAACTTCTCTTGAATTGCATCAAAGCGTACATCTTCTTTATCGCCATTTCTCTTAATTACTTGTAGACCCATAGTTCTTGTCCCCCTGTTTCGTATCCATGTGAGCGTGAAGCATCCGTCGTCGGACGCGGACGGTTTAGAAGTCTTCCTCCATTGAGAAGCGTTGTTGTACCGCTCCTAGACTAGATGAATCCATTACACCCGCCTTTTGATATTCTCCGACTCTCTTCTCGAAGAAGTTAGTTTTGCCTTGCATAGAAATCATTTCCATCCATGGGAATGGGTTCTCAGCATTGTATAGTTTAGTAGCTCCTAAAGAGATTAGTAACCTATCGGCGACGAAATGAATATACTGTTTCATAAGATCTGAATTCATTCCAATCAACGAAACTGGAAGAGCACTGGTTACGAAATCAATCTCGATTTCAACAGCTTCAGAAATAATTTGATGTATCTTCATCTCTCCAGCACCCTTGACTAAACTAGAATGTAATAGACAAGCAAAATCACAGTGCAGACCTTCATCACGACTAATCAATTCGTTTGAGAAGGTTAGACCCGGCATTAAACCACGCTTCTTTAGCCAGAAAATCGCACAGAAGGAGCCTGAAAAGAAAATCCCTTCAACAGCAGCGAATGCAACTAGTCTTTCAGCAAATGATGCTCTCTTTCTGTCTAGCCATCGAAGAGCCCAATTTCCTTTCTTCTCAACTGATGGTACAGTCTCTAAAGCTTTGAAGAGGTGATCTTTCTCAATTGGATCTTTGATGTATGTATCAATAAGAAGAGAATAAGTCTCAGCATGGATATTTTCCATCATTATTTGGAAACCATAGAATGCTCTTGCTTCAGCCCATTGAACTTCATTCGCAAAGTTAACTACAAGATTCTCGTTAACGATTCCATCGGAAGCGGCGAAGAAAGCTAAAACATGTTTCAAGAAATGCCTTTCATCAGAACTCAACGATTCCCAATCTTTGGCATCTTCTGCTAGATCTATTTCTTCAGCAGTCCAAAAAGAGGCAGCATGCTGCTTGTACATTTCCCAGACCTCTGAGTGTTCTATAGGGAATAGTACAAATCGGTCCAAGGATTCCTTTAGCATAGGTTCTACGAATTCAGATGAAAGGTCCAAATCAAAGCCGTCTTGTTGTTGAGTTTCTGGCTGCATCATGTGTCCCTCCCATATCGTCATCGCGGTGGATTTTGTTTGCCGTAGAAACGGGCCTATAAGGTTGCTTAATCAACCGAACCAACCCAAGCCGTTTACGGCACAAGATTGACCCCCGTCAGGCTCCTCAAGACGAGTGTCGGAGGCTTATGATATCTGCGATTGAAATTAGATAATAAATCACAATAAAATGTGAATTTATCAACCCTCGAATTAACCAAAGGTCTTGAGTGCCCCCTTTACTTCGGGCAATCATGCAGAGACAAAATGTCGAAGTTTTGTTTGCCAAAATCGACCCAGGAGCATCGCAGCCCACTCAGGGGACAAAATCTGCAGCAGGCTGGGATTTACGCGCATTAGAAGATACAAAGGTGTTCAAAGGAGTTTCAGCAAAAATTCGAACTGGACTCGCGGTAGCAATCCCTGAAGGGTGGGAGGGCCAAATTAGATCAAGATCTTCGTTAGGAGCAAAGGGCATGATAATGCCTAATGGAGTTGGAACTATCGATTCAGATTATCGTGGTGAATTAATGGTCCTAGCCACATGGATTGGAGAAGGTGATTTCATCGAATTATCCAAAGGTGAAAGAATCGCTCAAATGTTAATTGCACCCGTACCAGTTACCAATTTTAGAGAAGTTAGTTTTGAAGAACTATCCACTACAGAAAGAGGAGAAGGTGGATTTGGAAGTAGCGGTAGATTCTGAGGCGATAATTTGCGTGAATTCGTTGTAATCGATCTGGGAATAATCTCTCATTCAGATGCTGACAATATTATGAGAGATATGCAACAAAAAAGAATTGCAGATGATATTACAGACACACTATTGGTTTGTGAGCATGAAGAAATCGTCACAGTAGGCCCAAGAGCGAGAAATGATGGAATATTTGCTCCAGAAGGATATGACACCTCGCCAGTAGATAGAGGAGGTGGGCTAACTTGGCACGGACCTGGGCAATTGGTACTATACCCTATATTCAAATGGAATTTAGAAGGTGAATCAAATGTTAAGGCTATTATTTCCCTAATTGAAGAATGGGTAATCAATACACTATCGAAATTTGGATTAAATGCAAGAAGAGATGAAAGGATGCAGGGAGTTTGGATCGGAGAAAATAAAATCTGTTCAATCGGACTTTCATTCCTTCGATGGACGAGTAGACATGGCCTGACAATAAATTGCGATACACCTCCTGGAAGAGTCGAAATGGTGAGTGGTTGCGGATTAGGCACAGATACAACCACGAGCTTATCCGCACTAGGTTACAACATATCTAGAAATTCGATTTTAGATAAACTCCTAGAAGACACATCAGCACTATCTAGGATTTTGTTAGAGAATGAATAATTCATTAGTCTTCTAGTCATCAGCCAAGCATGGAAGAATTTCACCCTACAGCAGGAAAGCCGGCTAAGGGTTCCGACATACCACCCGTTTCATATCTGAAGTGGTATATCCCTCGACTCAAAGAAATGCGACCTCACAACCTTTCATTTTCTGGATTGCAATTCCCGTGGGAGTTAGAAACAATAGAGGGAATATGGAAAGAACACAGAGGACCAGGAGTAGACGATAGAGAAATGGTTAGTGAAATCTATGGAGTAGAACCAGAGAATGTCCATCTATGCCATGGAGCTACTCAAGCGATTAATATTGCAATTGCAGCGGCATCAAGAGGAGGAAAGGTCGCTGTAGAAATGCCTTCATATGGACCTTTGAGTCAATCAGCTCGGATTCTTGGCCTTGAAACAATCGTAGTTCGACGTAAACCAACAAATACCGCATGGATTATCGATAGAGAAGAATGGGAAGAGGTTCTATCAAAAGTAGATTTACTGATGATATGCCCCCAACTAAACCCAGTAGGATGGTCTTACACCAAGGAAGATCGTGCTTGGATTATAGATAAATGCAAAAAATATGATGTCAGGATAATTAGTGATGAGGTTTATTCTGGCGCCGATAAGGATTGGATTCCAATGTTCAGAGAAGGAGAAAATTGTATCTCAATTTCATCTTTGACTAAAATTCATGGACTAGGACAACTACGTTATGGTTGGATGATTGCCAGTAAAGAAATAATTGCAAATGCTGAAAATACATTCCACAACATGGCAGGTATAATGTCATCACCAGTGATTAGAATTGCAAATCAAGTTAAAGATCGATTGAATGAGCCTGTTGAATTGATTGAACATTACCGGAAAATGAACCTCCCGCTTCTTCAAGAATCGCTAGATAGACTTGGAATCGAATGGACTCCGCCTCCATACGGTGTATTCGGCGCATTCAAAATTCCTGGAATCAATACAATGGAAATGATAGATACCATTGGAAAAGAGCATGGATTGTTAGCAGTACCAGGTTCCATGTTTGATTCTGGACTAGAAGAATGGTTGAGAGTTGGTTGGTCTATAGACCCAGACTCTTTTTCAGAAGCAGTAGTTGTTCTGGAGCAAGTCATAAGTCAAGCAATGAACATAACTTGATACATGATTCCGTACGAGAATCATTTAATGGGCGAAGTCGTTCTTGTAATATCTGGTGCTTCTGGCGCAATATATGGAGTCCGATTAGCACAGATATTAGGAAAAGATGCTAGATTGGTAGTAACCGATTCTGGCAGAATTACTCTTGCGCACGAATGTAATGGACTGACCCCCGAAATGTTATCTGAACAAACGGGAGCATTACTAGAAAATAATGACAATGTAGGTGCTAAATCAGCTTCAGGATCTGCGACTATCGATGCAGTAGTAGTTTGCCCATGTAGTGGATCTACTCTTGGAAAACTCGCAGCAGGCATTGGAGACAATCTTGCAACAAGGTCTGCAATAGTTGCAATGAAGGAAAGAAGAAAACTGATTTTAGTGCCGAGAGAAGCGCCTTATGCCACAGTACACTTGGAAAATATGGCTAAATTATCTGGATGGGGAGCAATAGTAATCCCTGCATCTCCTGGATTCTACAATCTGCCCAAAACAATGGATGACTTGATAGACTTTGTAGTAGCACGCATACTCGACCACCTCAACAGAGACAATGACCTGACCAAGAGGTGGACCGGGGATGAAATTCCATGAGCGAGCAAGAAATATTCTCTGCTGAAATCGCTGAAGACTGGACTGGTGCCAATCATCGCAGAAGTGCAGTAGAATTCTTGCGAAGTACTACATTCGTAGCATCTGTGCTAGTTGTTTTGTTCATTTCTTCAACATTCCTTTACTTCTTTTTAGATGATGAACCTGTAGATTATGGAGCATCAATTGAATTTGACCAAGATCGGGTAAGAGGATTCGCTGAAGATTTAGTCAGTTTAGGTCATCCAGAGTGGAAGGGCAGAATGAGTGGCTCTATAGAAGAGCAGGCAACAGCAGAATATATCGCTGATTTATTTGAAGAATTAGGATACCAAGCAACGCTTCACACCTACGAAGTACCAATGCACAGCATAAATAGCGAACCAAGTCTAAAGGTTTGCAAGCCAGGAACTGTAGGTGGAGTAATTGGAGTAGCTGAATGCTCACTAGGAGATCAAGGAAGCCAAGTAACAACATTCAATCACAGAAGCGATTATGTCATCCAAGGTTTTTCAGGTGAGTCATCATTCATGTTTAGTGATGACATGGATGTAGTCTACCTTGGTGATGGATCAGATGATTCGCTATGGCAATCTGCAGCTGGGAAGATTGGGTATGTTGTAGGAGCAGGCACTAAACTAGGAAATACAGATTACATGACTCGTGCTATAGAAAATGACCTTGCATCTATTATTCGTGTGAACAAAGATTACAATTGTGGCAAAATTGAGGGTAATGATTGTGTGCCAATTTTCAAGGGAACAAACTTTGATGCAATAGTCCAGGCAAACGGCGGCAATGTACCTTCGCAAATGGCATTCATAGCAATGAGTAAGGAAGCCGGTGAAATTCTAGAAGAAGTAGTAATCAATGGCAGTGGAAGATTAGAAATGATAATCGATGTAACCAATGATCAAGAATTGACAATTCGTGTGCCTTGCGGAACCTATTATGGCAATAGTAACGAACTTGTTATTGTTGGAGCACATCACGACACAGTATACCAAGCCGAAGGAGCTGTAGATGACACATCAGGTACTGCATCTGTATTGGAGTTGGCGACTATATTCAGTGAAGAGATTGCAGAAAATGGAATCCCTGAAAGAACGATTAGATTCTGTACATGGGGCGGCGAAGAAGAAGGATTATGGGGTTCAAATGCTTATGTTGCAGACCTCAATAAGGAACTATCAGAAAACTTACGATTGTATATCAACCTAGACATGAACCACGTCGATATCGATTCTTCAAGAGGCAATTCAGTAACCCTTTTCTCTAATCATCCTGAAGATTACGAACATATCAAAAATCTAACAGAGAAATACAAAGATGATTATCCTGAAATGGCAGAAAAATATACCATAAATTTGGGACTATATGATGGAGACAAAGGTGAGCCGAACGGGATGCCATGTAATTCTGATCATTGCCCATTCGTATACAATCTAGAGGACAACATAGTTGGCAGAGCAGCAGTATGCTATGGCAGTGGCTCTTGGGAATATCACACATATCTTGACGAGATGTCTAGATTCAATGAAGAGAGCCTCGGCATATCAATTACGATTTATGGAAATTATGTCAAATACCTTGCTTGGAACGCAGACACATGAGGGGAAGATTATGGTAAAGCCTAGCGCACATGCAAGCCACATACTCGTAAAGAGTAAAGGCGAAGCTACACAGTTAGCTAATAATATAAAGAAATTAAAAGATTTTCAAAAGACTGCAAGAAAGAAATCTGATTGCCCTTCAAGCCAGAAAGGTGGTGATTTAGGATGGTTCAGGAAAGGACAAATGGTTGCTGAATTCGAAGAAGCCGTTTGGTCTACACCTCTGAAAACTGTCTCACAACCAGTAAAAACACAATTTGGATATCATCTAATTTGGGTCCACGAACGTGAGGAATAGAAATGGTCACTCGAATTGGTCTCGAGTCATATGAGATTATGGCGTGCCATGGCGCATATGATTTTGAAAGAGAAAGAAATCAACCTTTTGTAATTTCAATCTGGGCTACACTGATTTCCGATGTAGAATCAGATGACCTTGATTTAACACTGAATTATGCAGATTTACAATCAGCAGTTGATAGCGAGATAGTGAACTCAAAGCCTGTCAAACTTATGGAAACTCTTTGCAAGAAACTTGTAGACAAAATTAGTTCAAACGAAATTGTGCAGTCTATTTCGATCAGAATGGAAAAACCTGATGCCCCATTCCCACATCCTGGCGGATTGGCTGTTGTCGAACATGAATGGACGAGGGATTGAAGGGCTATCACTTGACAGCACCAATCATGACAGCCCCCAGTCGAGTCTTCGTACCCTCTGTCACCGAAGAGAACGGGGGAGCGATTGGACTAGGCATTTTCTCGACTGAAGAAGTCGCTTGGAAAGTACTGAGACGCTTTCTACGAAAATCTCATCTTATGGCATTAACTAGATCTGATCTGGTTATCTGGGAAGTGGATAGGATTGGTGAAGAAGGAATGACTGTTCTTTCTACCATGCATTGCAGAGACTGTCCAGTTTGCAAAAGAAGAACGTTCTGGATGGACTTAGATTCATACTCGGCAATGTGCACTGGACAATCCTGTGAAGCTTGGATTGAAGAATCTACAATAAACCGTGGTAAAATTGATCTTGGATGGCCTCCAACAAGATTCTTGAAGCAGACTGAAACCATTGAAGAAGCCATAGCAGAATTGAATGAAATAGGTGCTCAGTTAGAAGCGGCTGGTAGAACTCCTGAAAGCGCATTCACATCGATTCCAGAGGAATAATTCCTAATCCAATCATCCCATTGCGCAACATTTCCCTAGTTTTCTCGCTCACTGCGAAGTTAAACTCGTTTACCACCCCATCAACTATGACATGACAATCACGATAAAACGAATTGTAAGCTGTTGCTAATTCAAGCATATGGAAAGCAAAAATGTGTGGCTTATTCTCCCTTACAGAATGACCAAGTTTGTCGAGATGACATGCCATAACACGCAATAACTCATGCATAGCAGGAGGTATCTCACCTCTTGATTCCATTACTGCATCTCTTCCAACACGCTTTGCTATTGAACATGCTCTGGTATGAGAATACATGATGAATGGAGCACTTTCTCCCTCGAATGATAGCGCTTCCTCCCAACGGAAAGTGAACCCTTTGTCAGGACTAACTTTGGTTATGTTAAATCGTACAGCCGAAACCCCAACTGCTTCAGAAATTGTCTCAATAAGTTCAGAATCTAGTTCACCCCTCAACTCCTTGACAACAGATGCAGCCTGCGCTTTGGCTTCTTCAAGCAAATCATCCATGAAAACCACATTACCACGTCTTGTGCTCATTTTCCCTTCTGGGAGTTTAATGAAAGCATAGAACATTACTTCTGGGACCTTTTCACCAAGTTCCTGCAATGTCATTCCTACCTGCTTTGCTTGTAATTTGTGATCTTCTCCAAGAACGTTGATTAGTTCATCACATTGTTGCCATTTCCACATATGATATGCAATATCACGAGTAGCATATAATGAAGAGCCATCTCCTCTTCTATAGTAAAATTCAGTCTTGCCTTTGAGACCCCTTTGACCCAAATCTAAGAAGTGAGCACCATTGTCTGCAGTCCCGTGAATATCTAATTTCTCAAGACGCTCCATCAATGCAGAAACGGAGCCATCAACTACAAATTTAGATTCCTTAGTAAATGTATCAAATTTGATTCCCAAACGTGAAAGGGTTTCCAGCATTCCATCTAGTACTGGTTTGTAGGCTTGTTCAAATTGAGATAATACTGAGTCATCACCGTGCTCAGAAGCATGGACAAGTTTTCCGATTTCAGTTTCGATTTCGTCATTACCATCTGCTCTTAGCAATTGCGCAGCTTGATACCAACGCACTGTTTCATGGTCGGTCTTACCTTTCCAACGGGGATTTATGCCATCATTTCCTTCCAAAATACGATCTACATCTTCACTTGATAAATTAGCAAGTGACCACGCCATAACTCCAACTTGCTTACCCATGTCATCAACATAATATTCCGCTTTTACATTATTACCGTAAAGACGATTTAATCGAACTAGAGTATCTCCAAGAATTGCATTTCTAGCACGCCCTACATGGAATGGCCCATTTGGGTTGGCACTTGTATGCTCGATTAGTACTTCCTTACTTCCTGGCATTTTTGTGGAGGTGAGAACATTTGCCACTAGCCAATCAGACTTTGCGCTGAAATTTAGATAACCACCAGTTGCAGCGACCTCAAAGTCGTCAGAAAGAGCAGAAGCTAATTCTGCAGCGATATCTGCAGGATTTTTCCCAAGTTGCTTCGCGAAGGGGAAGCATGGTAGAGATAGATCACCTTGGTCCTTCTCTCTACTTGGACCTAAGGCCTTCTTCCAAAAGTCTCCTTGGACTCCGATATCAGATAACGCTGATTCTAAGGAGGACTCAATTATATTGCGAAGTATTTCCATTTTATCACATCATTGAGTAACGAAGAATTGCAGCCAGTCCTCCAAAACCAGAATTTAATTGTGCACCTTCCTCAGTATCTATTGAAATAAACTTCACTTCAGCACGGCCTTTACTGGCTAAAGTTGAAAACTCATCGATAAGTGATATTGAACTTATTTCGTTAAGATCATCACCATCTGCCTTACATTTCGGACAAGGCGGTAAAGCATCCATACGGCCTACACTAGTAGTCCATTCGTGGGAACATGACTTACATTCAATCGAAACTACATTTTTCCTCATGCCTTCACTGATGAGCAACTTAGCTACTGCGCCTTGTTCCAGAGCTTGTCTTATCATTACTTCACCATATGTTGCTTTCGGGCTTTGTTTGACTAACTCTTCCAAGAATTCAGTTACTAACTTCCTCTCAGCATCGAGTTCAATCTCGCCCATCAAACCTCCTGCATTGTCAACTAATTCACGAACTCCACTTTCATTTGAGTATCCTACATCAAAAGTAGTCTTGGCAATCTTCTTTGCGATTTCATGATGGAAATAATCATTCTTTACAACGAAATCTTTAGTAGCACCTGGGCCACCAATAATGATCGCTTGGATGTTTTCTAACTCTGGTAACCAATAGGAACATGCATGCTCTGTGGCACGTTTGAAGAAATTATGAGCTGCTTCTTCAATCAGTCTCTCGAAACGCTGAGCGGACTGACCTCCTTGTCTGTGTTTACCCATGATATTAGAAACTAAAAACTCTTGAACATGGATTCTCTTTCCGCTAGCAATTCCGTATGCAGCCTCTGCTCTATCAATTACGAACAGACCGTATGATTTCTTATCGATCAGCATATCTTCCAGCTGAGTTAATTCAAATTTCGAATCACACCTATACCTGAATGAAAGCAGTGGTTGAGGAGGGTCGTCAATAATTACAGTGGTGTGACGGGTTTTATTATTCCCGACAATTATTGCTCCTGTGAAGATTGCAAGGCCTCTTTCACCAGCACTTCGGTATTTTGAAAGTAGAGAGATCGCTGATTCAATCGCCCCTTGAACATTTTTCTTTGTGGACTTAGATTTGATATTGGCAGCTTGCCCGTGTTCGTTTTGAAGTAATTGTCTAGCATCTGAAACTTGGCGATCAGGGGGAATAATAACCGTAACCAATTCAGTACCTGAACCCTTCATCTCTCGAAGATCTTCAAGAGCTAATTTCAACTTGAGTCGGCGAGTAGCCTGTTCTGCATCATCACTCATACAGGTTCCCCCCAGCCCTAAGGGCTGAGGTGGGGACTTTCAAGCCTTCTGAGAAGGAAGCATCATCAATGGTCGGCATTTACGATGTAATATGACGACCCATATTGTCGCACTCGGAGGTTCTCTTCTGAGGCCTGAAGAGGCTGAACAAAGGTCGCAATGGTTCGGACAATTACGCCAACTAGCTGTTCATCTTGAAGGAAATGGCAGGAAGTTAGGAATTGTTGTTGGAGGTGGACTTCCTGCAAGAGAAGGAATAACACTTGCTAGAGCATCGACAAGTGACTCCTATAGATTGGACACTGTCGGCATTGCTGCAACCAGATTAAATGCAACAATTCTACAACAATCTCTCTTAGATATTGGATGCAATGTATGCCCAATCATTCCAAATTCTACTGAAGAAGCCACAGATTTACTCGATGCGCATAATTTCGTGATAATGGGAGGAACTACTCCCGGACATACAACCGATGCTGTTGCTGTTGCTCTAGCCAGAGATTGTGGGGCACCACATTGCATTATTGCAACAAACGTTTCTCATGTCCATGACAGCGACCCTAGAACTGATAGTAGCGCGAAAGCAATTGAGGAATTGACTCTAAATCAATTGGCTGAGATAACAGGAACCGAGCCACTCGAACCTGGTGAATCAGCAGCAGTGGATCCTGTGGCAGTAAAGTGGGCTATCGAAGCAAGTATGCGTTTAGCGGTCCTAGATGGTAGAGACCTAAGCATTCTAGAAGATGCAATAGAAGGTAGACCGTTCGTTGGTACTTTGATTAAGGTGGAGTGATTTTATGGTAGATGCAAAGTCAATTAAGGAAAAAGTTAGCAAGAAAATAAGTAATGCTAAGTCGAAAATATCGTCTCATCTACCATCTCACAAGCACTGCCGAATGTGTGGCGTTACTATTGATTCTAAAGCAGACCCTAGAATTTGCAAGGATGAAGAGTGTATTGCTAAATTAGAAAAAAGAGAAAGAAATGACAAGATGATGCGAATTATGTTTTATGTATTCGCTGTAGCTTTTGGAATACCGATAATACTCAGTCTCAGAATGTAATCAGCTTTGCCGATGCCATCCTTCAGGAAGAGACATTGGATCATCAGACATGTTAGCTTTACATCTCCTAACCATCTCTAAACGTAATGCTGTAACTCCTACCCCATCAAGTGCAGAAATTGTGACACAACCTTCCTCATCGATAAGAACAGGGAGATGTGGTTCACCTTCACCATCCCATTCAGATTCAAATTGTTCAACTAAATCCCAGTTTTCAGGCCGGGGGTCCATCAAATCAGCTTTAGATACAACAACAATTATGTCGATATCAGGAAGAAGCTGTTTTACTTCATCCAACAAATTATTCTGATCTTCAACGCTAGTACCGCATTTCTCGGAGATATCCATCAAAAATATACAGAGGCTTCCCACGTGCTCAATAGCAGCAATAGCCTGTAATTCAATTGCATTACGATCATCCATTGGCCTATCTAATAATCCCGGAGTATCAACCATTTGGTGAGGCACTCT
>QQSA01000007.1:0-23859 GCA_003602535.1 Candidatus Poseidoniales archaeon | reverse complement strand
CCACTGGATAATGTCGAGATGAAAGCACTCTTGCCGACATTCGGAGCACCACAGACAACAATTGTTGGGCATAATTGATCGATAACCGGTAACTTACGAAGAATAAGACGGCTTTCATGAAGCCAATCAAGAGATGGTCCCAATCTCCTCATAATACTAGAAAGGCGCCCATATGCTTCTTTACGAGCGTCATGCATAATCTCAAATCTAGCAGTTCTTACTATCTTAGCAGCATTGTGTTTAGCGATTTTACGCATTTGTTTTGCGCCCCAACCCAACATCGAAAGATGGTGGCGGTAATCATCACAACCGACGCATGCCTCGACCATAGCCTTGTCAAATAATGGCATCTGATCTAAACTTGGCCAAGACTTCTCAGTATCTTCAAGATATTGAGACATAACATCAGCAGCTGTTTGTACCATTCGGGTTAATTGTTTACGAACTCGGAAAACTTTGACATGGTCATCGACTCTATCCGCCGCTTTCTTAGCACGACTGAAGCCCTTATCCAGAACTTCTTCTTCGGTAAGAACAGTGGTTAAGTCACGCCACACTACCTTCAATACAATGCCTCCCGAATAAACCGGGTCGCCTCCTATTCTTGAATTCGTAGGTTGATTCCTTGGGCGTCAGTGCTTAGAAGGAGGAGCCCCGACACACCAACATGTCGGACCTACCGGATTGGGCTCAAAGCATGTGGGAAGAATTAGGATCTCCTGATTTATCAGAGATAGAAAGCGTTCATACCGGCGACTTAATGGAACGGAGACATGGTTTGAGAAAAGATGACTTTGTTGAAATTCAATTGGACGCCAGGTCTCTAAGAGATGATGATGAAAACTGGGTGCGAGGAAGGCTATTGTCATCTGGTAAATCATCTATTGAATTGTTAACGACTAATGGAGAACACGTATACCTTGCACGAGAAATTATTGTCAAAGTGGTATTGATTGCACATACTAGACCTGCATACATCGATGACAAGGAATTACTGGAATTTGAGCGAGCTGATCAAAAGAGACGCTCAAATCTACATGAGAAAGTAGAGAAGAAGACAAAAGGAAACGATGATTCTCACTTGTGGGGATGATTTTTTGTCTTGGATGGTAATCGATAACCATCATTTAGAGAAATCATTTGAATTCGTCAACTTTGCTGAAGCACTGGAATTTGTGAATAAAGTGGGTGAGATTTGTGAAACACAGGATCATCATGCTGAGTTTACACTATCTTGGGGCAAAGTTACTATCAAAACTTGGAGTCATGATGTAGGCGGAATAACTCAAAGAGATTATGAGTTGACAAAATCGATTGATGAGGTGGAATAATGGATCCTAAAGGAAGAGAGGTTCCCGGCTATAGAATGCATGCCTTCGTATGTGGACACACAAGGCCTGAAGGTTCTGCCAGAGGTTGTTGTTCGGAAAAAGGTTCTCTGGAATTGATGAGGAAATTCAAATTAGATTCTAAGGGAAAAGGACTTACTGACGTAAGAGTTCAGAAGTCAGGATGCCTAGACTTCTGTGAAAATGGACCAACTTGTGTAATCTATCCTAATGGAGATTGGTTCAGGATCACAGAAGAATCAATTCCAAAGTTGATTGAATTCCTAGATGGGGGGAAACTACCATCGGAGTATCTATTGAATCTCAAAGCTTAACCGGACGTGTAGCACCACATGCTTGGCATTTTAGCAAAGTAGTTCGATCTTGCTTGATGAAATGAGTATCAGGAGCATTACATTGAACACATTTGATGTAAGCGTTGACATAATTGACAATAGTTTTCTTAATTCTCTTTGGAGGGATTCTTCCTTTGAATCGTACTCTTGGACCATCTCTTGAACCAGCGGTTCCTAATTCATTCAACATAAACTGGTAGACGTGTACTTCGTCTCTTTCCATGTGATTTACAACTTCAGTAAAATTACGAAATATGGTGTTTGAACCTTCAATCAATATCTGTGGATCAGGGAGTGTCCAACGGGCACGATTTGAAATCTCTTCAGGGATATTTGACCTTGCGCGGTCTAACAAAGACTCGTATTCGAAGTCGGACATCAACCCCTTCGCCGAGTCCACTCCATTTGAGGGTTTCCGCCTACATTGCCATCGGCATAACGATGGTTTGATGTCTGATAGACGCCCCGAACAACATCATGGAGACCGGAAAAAGCATCGAAGAGCTGCGCACAATGGTTGGAAATCTTCGCAAAGAAGGGCTAAATTCTCAACAGATTGCCGACGAACTCTCATTATCTCAAGATACTATTTCTTGGCTATTGGCAGGAAGTGCTGGCGGAGAAAAACCGAGAGACGTAAGCATTGGCTGGAGAACAATAGGTGTAAGGCCTCAACGAGTAGCCGCAATTGGAGCGATAATGGCAGATGTTGTTGCAGAAGAATGTGGCGATAGTATTGACACCATAGTTGGTGTTTCAATAAATGGAATCCTATTTGCTAACGAAGTTGCTAATCAATTGGGATGTGAAGTCGCAATTCACAGAAATGTCGATGGAGCACCTGGGAAAGGATCACTTTCCAACAAATATGGTCAAGTTGCTGGTAAAAGGATTGTAATTGTCGACGATGTATTATCTACAGGAGTAACTATGTCAAAAACAATTGAATCGATGCGATTAGCTGGAGCTGAAGTTTCTCTTTGTATGGTTCTTGTTAACAAGACTGTTAGAAATGAAATCGACGAAGTACCTCTTCGTGGAATAATTAGAGCAGCAGTTGTTTGAGGTGAGCATTAATGCATTGGGCTGATTTTGCCGCACAGACTTTGTCTAAGCGAGGTAATAAACACATAATTGCTTCAGGAATAACTCCTAGTGGTGAATTCCATATCGGACATCTAAGAGAGATATTGACTGGAGACATGGTCGCCAGAGCGTGTCGAGACGCAGGATTAGATGCAGAGTCAGTATTCATCGTTGATTCAGCAGACCCACTGCGCAAAGTTTACCCATTTCTTTCTGATGAATATGAAAAATACATTGGATGTCCATTAGCAAAAATACCTGCACCTGATGAGAATGGGGACCCTGGGAATGATGGTAGAAGTTATGCAGAACATTTCTTGGAACCATTTCTGAAGGCTTTAGAACAAATTGATGTTAAACCTAGAATTATCGATAATTATACCTCATACCAGAATGGTGAATTCGCAGAAAAGTCTCGTATCGCTTGTGAAAAAGCAAGCGAAATTAGAGAGATTATTGAAAGAGTAAGTGGTCGTGAACTCGCTGAAGATTGGTTCCCATTCAACCCATATGGGCACAATGGAAGTCTTGATGGTGTAACTGTAACTGGTTTTGAATGGCCTTATGTCCATTGGGTCCAAGATGGCGTACCTGGTAAATCAGATCTAAACAAGGCAGAGGGTAAACTACCATGGAGAGTAGACTGGCCTGCAAAGTGGGGATGGGTCGGTGTCACTTGCGAGCCATTTGGGAAAGACCACGGCGCTGCAGGAGGATCTTACGCAACAGGAAAGGAAATTTCAGAGTTATTTGGAGACATACCTCCAAATCCTCTAGTCTATGAGTGGATTTCATTGAAAGGTCAAGGTGCAATGTCTTCATCAACCGGAAATACAATTGGGCCACTGGAAGCTTTGGATTTAGTACCTCCAGAAATCCTACGATACCTAATCGCTTCGACAAAGCCTAAGAAAGCGATAACTTTTGATGCAGGAATGTCATTAGTAGAACTTGCCGATGAATACGAACGATTACTAGCCAGGGATATCGATTCTGAATTGGCTGATGAAAATCTGTCAAGAAGACAGAAAGTGGCTGTTGAAGATGCCGAGGGAGCATTGAGAATGAGTGCAATAGGTGATTCTAAACAATCATCGGTTAGTTTCAGACATCTTGCAATGCTATCTCAAGTAAAGAATGATGAAGAAATTATCAACACATATGGATCCAATATATCAGATAGGTTGATTCGGATGAAAAATTGGATCAATGGCCCACACTTCCCTGAAGAATTGAGAATCAACATATTGCAAGAACCGATGGGAGGTTTAGATTCTAAAATAACGAAAATGTTGAATGAAAAAATCAGTTCATGCGATTGGAATACTAAATCGATTGGTGAAGCGATTTCAAAAGCCTTCAAGGAAGGAGAAATAAACGCAAAAGAGGGTTACAGAAACCTGTATAAAGCGATTCTCGGAGTTGAAAAAGGTCCTCGATTAGCCCCTATTTTAGCCGAATTAGACAAGGAACATGTGCTAAAATTGCTCGGCTGAAGTAATACTTACCAAAATTCACCAGATACGGAGTATCTGTACCGTTCCATTGAAAGGGGCAAAGGGTAGTTGCCCCGACATGGGCGGAGTTTATTGTCCCAGTTGCGAGGCTGGAGTCGAACCTGCTTCGAAGTTTTGTTTGTCTTGTGGAAACGACTTAACTGTACGTGGACCAATCACTGCAACAGGCCATGATCTAAATCAATTGAAAGACGTAATCCGTACTCGCGATGACCTTTCAATGGCAGAAAAGTTCGACATGATTGCCAAAGTTGAAGATGGGGCAAATCCAATCTTACTCGGCATTGCAGCACCTGCAGATGGTGATGATTCAGCAATTGAAATGACTGATTCTGATGTCGATGATGAACCTATTAGCAACATTTTCGCTGATTATCAATTTGGTGAATCCGCTGCTGCTTCTGCTGCAGTTAGGGCTACTGTTCGCGGCACGGATGGTTGGAAACTTGTCCAGAAAGGTACACTTGATCTATCCGAAGGATTGTTCAAAGATGCGATGACACTTGGTATGGAAGCAAGTACTCACATTCATGATGTATCTAGTGGTGAACACGAAGGTATTGACCCGGAAGCTATGCGCTCCATTCCAGTTTTGAAACCGCCGAAAAGATCATTCTGCCCAAAGTGCGGCTCCGATATTCATGCCAATACAATGCTACAATGGAGAAAGTGGAGAGACTCATCTGGCGATGTAGTTTCTATGCAATTGGAAGCAAGTATGGAAACTGCACTAATTCAAGTTGCATCTCACTATCTAACCGTTATTGAGAAAATGAAGAGTGATTCTAAATCGGTTGATGAAAAAGCCCTGATTAAGAAACTTGAGAAGAAAGTTCGAAAGGAGATGGAAAAAGAGTTTGAAGGAAGAAGTGTTGCTTCAAAAGACACATCTCCTAAGAAAGAAACCAAAACCACTTCGAAGGCTAAAGCAGGAACTACCAAGAAGTCCAATGCTACAACACCAAAGAAAAAGGCAGGCGGATTATTCGGAGCCAAAAAGCCCAAGAGGACATACGAAGGAGATCCTGCGGATAAGGCTGATTGGTTCTTAGAAGAAGCTTTGGACACAGTGTACGACCCACATGGCACCGGTAAAGTTGTCAAGCCAAAAACAATCCTTGCAAGGTCATCTGATGGAAATGTCAGAGTTCAAGATGTTGTAAGAGTGTACGATGCAGAGGGAAGAGATGGAATCAGTGAACTTGCTTGGACAAGTCCTCTAACCGAATATATTATTGAAGCATACGATGCTTGTTGATTAGTAATTAACTTTCAACCTCATAGGTTGAATATCGACTTCTCTCATAGCTTTGATCGCTGAAACTTCCATGACAGCACCAGACATCGTTGTTACAAATGGAATATTCATTTCAACAGCCAGCCTCCTCATCATGTTACCATCACGCACTGCACCACCAGAAATTGTTGGCACATTTACAATAAATGAAACCTGTCCATTTCGCATCAAGTCTAATGCATCAGGGTGCTTTCTATCAGTTATTCTATAGACAGTTACTACATCTACGTTATTCATTCTAAGTACATCAGCAGTACCAGGAGTAGCATAGAGTGTAAAGCCCATATCTGCTAAACTCTTAGCAACTGGAACCAACTTTTCCTTATCCTCATCTCTAACTGTAAGATAGGCACCTCCTTCTGTAGCAACAGGTATCTCTGTTGCTAATCTAGCTTTGAGATAGGCTACATCAGCACTAACATCGGAACCATATACTTCTCCTGTTGATTTCATTTCGGGCCCCGGCGCCGGATCCAAACCTTGTAATTTGATGAACGGGAATACTGGCGCCTTTACTGCAACATGTCCAGATGTAGCAACAGGAATATCCTGATCTGACAATTTTATTCCTAGAGTTACCCTTGCTGCAATTCTAGCCATAGGAACACCTGTTGCTTTAGCAACAAACGGTACTGTCCTACTACTTCTTGGATTAACTTCCAAACAATACAATTCATCGCCCTGTATTGCGAATTGGATATTGAAACATCCATAGATATTGAGGCCTAGTCCTATCTTTTGAGTTTGCTCCCTAACCCGCTTTATCATATCATCACTAATATTTTGAGTAGGAATGAAACAAGTAGAATCTCCTGAATGAATACCTGCCTCTTCGAGATGTTCCATTATTGCTCCAATCAATACCTGATCGCCATCAGCTGCTGCATCAACATCTAATTCGATAGCATGACCAAGATATTCATCTACCAGTAAGGGTTTGTCAGGAGCGAGGTAAGCTTCACTCAAGTAAGCCTCTAATTGCTTTTCATTTGCAAGAATCTCCATACCTCTACCACCGAGTACATATGATGGTCTAATGAGAACTGGGAAACCAATCTTAGAAACTGCATTCCTTACATCATCTGCACTAGTTCCAGTTGCTCCACGTGGCATTTGAAGTCCGATTCTTTCTGCAAAATCTTCGAACCTCTCCCTATCACTGGCCTCATCTATAGCGTCACAAGAAGTTCCTAATATCTCCAAATCGATACCTAATACTGGAATTCTTGATTCTAATGGTAGAGCTAAATTTATTGCCGTTTGACCACCGAATTGTAGCAAGATACCATGGGCATTCTCTCTAAGTAAAACCTCAGTCACACATTCCAAAGTCAAAGGTTCGAAATAAAGACGGTCTGAAGTATCGAAATCAGTAGAAACTGTTTCCGGATTATTGTTCATCAATACGGCATCCATCCCTGCTTCTCTAATCGCTTTAACAGCATGAACACATCCGTAATCAAATTCTATACCCTGACCGATTCGAATTGGGCCTGAACCGATGACAATCTGTCTCTTCTTTACACGATTTTCTAGATCTGGAAGAATATCTATTCTAGAGTCTCCCATCGGTTCATATGTCGAATAGTAATATGGCGTCTTAGCTGCAAACTCTGCAGCACATGAGTCGACCATACGATATATTGGGTGGATGGCATGTGAATGCCTGACTTTCATTACTGCTTCTTCACTCTTATCAGATGAAAGACTCTTCAAACCAGAGGCCGGGAATCCAGATAGGGCATCTGCAATGTGTGCATCGCTGAAACCATGACTCTTCCAAGTTCTTAGGTCGGAAGCAGATAGGTTACTCGGAGAACATCCTTTAGCAACTATTTGATTTTCAATATTGGCAAGATTTTGGAATCCATACAAGAACCATCTAGTAATCCTGGTTATCTCATGCACTCTTTCTATACTCCAACCTCTTCTAAATGCTTCAATCACGGCTCCCATTCTTCTATCGGTTGCGATTCTAAGCCATTCAACAAGAACTCCATCAGGTAATTGTTCATGCGCTCTCTGAGCCATTCCTTCCCCTTCTGATTCATCAGCCCTAGTTAGTGGCTTAGGGTAAGGTAACCCTTGTTCTAATGAAGCCCAAGCTTTGAGGAATGCTTCTTCAAAGCATCTTCCAATGGCCATTACTTCACCAGTTGACTTCATTGAAGTCCCAAGTGTTCGGTCTGCAGTCCTGAATTTATCGAAAGGCCAACGAGGAATTTTCACTACACAATAATCCAATGTTGGTTCAAACGCTGCAGTTGTTCCTTCACCAGTTATTGGGTTGGGCAATTCATCTAGAGTATAACCAACTGCAATCTTTGCTGCCATTCTAGCGATTGGATAACCTGTTGCTTTAGAAGCGAGGGCTGAAGAACGGGATACTCGAGGATTAACTTCGATTACCCTAACTTCACCAGTAGACTGGTTAACAGCAAATTGAACATTACATCCACCTTTGATATTCAATTTACGTATCAGTGATAACGACATGTCTCGTAATTGCATGTGATCTCTATCAGAAAGAGATTGAACCGGCGCAACAACTGTTGATTCACCAGTATGTACTCCCATAGGATCAATATTCTCCATGGTACAAACAATTGTGGCATTATCTGCAGTATCTCGCATCACTTCATATTCATATTCTTGCCAACCAAGAATGCTTTCTTCAATCAATACCTGTCCAATCCTACTATTCCTAAGTCCAAGTGTTGCGATCTCAACTAATTCTCCTGTATTCCAAGCAGTACCGCCGCCTAACCCGCCTAAAGTAAATGCAGGACGAATCAGAATTGGCCAACTACCAATCTCATCAGCAGCAGATAGGACTTCATCCATCGAATTACAAGCAATAGCCTCTGATATTGGTAAATCTATTTCTTGACAGACCTTGTTGAATAAATCTCTATCTTCTGCTTTATCAATAGCATCTAAATCAGAACCGATTAACTCTACTCCGAGTTCATCTAAGACGCCAGCATGCGCTAATTCACTAGCGATATTCAATGCGGTTTGCCCACCCATCCCTGCTAAGAGAGCATCTGGTTTTTCGACTTCAAGAATTCTCTTAATCGTATCAGGCAATAATGGTTCGATGTATACTTTGTCAGCCATTTCAGGGTCATTTTGAATCGTTGCAGGGTTGGAATTAACCAAGATTACTTTGTAACCATCTTCCCTTAATGCTTGTACTGCTTGAGAACCTGAGAAATCAAATTCTGCTGCTTGTCCGATTTTAATCGGACCCGATCCAAGAACTAGAATGGTCTCTAAATCTTGACGGCGCGGCATTAATTTCCACCTCCATAATGAGAATCAACCATCTCCCTAAATCTTGCAAACAAAGGATATGCGTCATGTGGACCTGGCGCTGCCTCTGGATGGAATTGTACTGTAAATACCGATTTGTCAACCAAGTCTAATCCTTCTACAGTTCTATCATTGGCATTAACAAAACGAACCTTGGCTTGAGCACCATGTAAGTTATTTCCAGGAGGTGAACAAGCTCCTGAAGGGTGCGCTGCAAGCATTCCTGCATCAGGGTCAGCAACTGCGAAACCATGATTTTGGCTGGTAATCCAAACTTTCCCACTCTCCAAGTCAACACATGGTTGATTCGCCCCTCTATGTCCATATCTCATTTTGTAAGTCTGTAATCCGCTAGCAAGACCTAGTAACTGATGGCCTAAACAAATACCCATTACTGGAATATTCGCTTTTACTGCATCTGCTAAAGTGTTGCGAGCAACTGTTGCTTTACCTGGATGCGCAGGATCACCTGGACCATTTGAGCAAAATAGAGCCTTAATCCCGTACGACTTAGCCTCTGCAAAGGTAGTACTAGGTGGGCACCAAACAACTTCAAAGTGACAACATAAACTTCGCAAAATATTGTATTTTATGCCACAATCAATTGCTGCAATTCGGGGCATTGGATTTCCAAGAGCGTCCAAAGCGCCTTCATTCACAATAACTGGTTCATTTATCGAAACTTGTTCAACCAAATCTTCCAATTCAGGAGAAGTTAATCCATCAAGATGCTCTTTCAGTGACATCTCATCTTCCAGAGGGCCAAATACGCACAACACACATCCATGTTCACGCACTCTCCTAGTTATTGCCCTAGTATCAACTTCTTCGATACCAGGAACATTATGGAATGCGAGAAAATCACCTATACTGGCAATCGAATCGCGATGATCTGGATTTTTCATCGCATGCCTAACAACTACGCCTCGTGGCCATACTCCAGCTGATTCACTAGTCCCATGATGAATTCCATAATTACCGATAAGAGGGTAGGTGAAGGTTAGAACCTGCCCTGCAAAGGATGGATCGGTCAAGGATTCCTGGTAACCAGTCATACCGGTTGTGAAAACAAGTTCACCTTCACCCCATACATTTGCACCGAATAATTTGCCTGTAAAACGGCTACCGTCTGCCAATAATAGTACTCCATCACCAGTTGCACTATTCGGTATTTGTGAACCTGATGCAATGCCATCTGTAGCATCTGCTAAAAGAATACGGTCGCCCAGAGAGGTATCCCGTTTCTGAGACCACTCACCCGACATCAGAAATGCTCATAGAATAGGGGTCATAATCATTGGCAACGACTTCGATGCACTAAAGCAAATACGTATAAACACGAGGCTTTGTATTGGAATGACGCATTGGGAGTAAGTAAGCAGCCGTAAACTTACTGTTTTTCATCATCCTTGTCATGAACTAACTTTCCACGGTTAACTCCCTCGATAACTAGCCGAGCATCTTCGAAGGTTCTTTCGCTTCCAGATTCACCAAACCATGCATCCATGAAAAGTGCTAATGCTGCTACTTCTGAATGCGGTTGATTACCAACTGCAACATTGTGTTGACATAATTTGTAAACATCGCCTGGTACTTTAGCCCCTCCAACTACGATCAATACTG
The DNA here is from genome assembly GCA_003602535.1 of Candidatus Poseidoniales archaeon. Taxonomy (GTDB): domain Archaea; phylum Thermoplasmatota; class Poseidoniia; order Poseidoniales; family Poseidoniaceae; genus MGIIa-K1. The sequence continues at coordinate 13,337 of QQSA01000007.1, read as the reverse complement.
GTTTATCTCGACGTATCTTTGGAATCGCTTTTCTGAATGGCTCACCATACATGGTAAGATGAACTGCAACCCCTCCATTTTCTAAATGCTTTTTTAGATGCCCCAAGCCACTTACATGCTGAGTATCTAAATTACCACCGAATCGGTCGCTGACGGAATTTAGATTGTCAAACATTTCTTTATCCTCATCTCCAGCAAGTAGGAAGCCATCAGCTCCTAATGCCCTTGCAACTAAAGCCAGATGGGTTGTAATGCGAGGGTCACGACCTTTGCGATAGCCCAATCGCAACACATTTAATCGCTCACTCATAATGTAGGCGAAGTGGTTTACCGTTTCAATCCTCGGTAGCATACTCGACTTCTTCTGAGAAGTTCGATTCTCCGTTTGGCCCAGAGAAATCAAGATCAGGATAAGATTCCATTAATGCTTTCACCCAACCAAGAAGCCAAGCATCGATCAACAATTTCGCAGCCCACCATACTGTTGTACAAAGTACTGCCAAACGGAAAGTCATCCAGATAGAGTCATTGGTTGAAAGATCATCCATTATTCCTCGAATTGCTGGCTCGAATGTGTAAAGTACGGCTAATACAAACATAATGCCGCTAACTAAGCCTGGAAATAACTGGCCTAATTCTCGACTAAAATCAGAAAGTAATGAACCCATGAATATCAAACATGGTGCCAGTATTGTGATTGTAACGAATCCTGGGCCGAAGAAGATTGATGAGTATGAACTATCATTATCAACTTGAAGAACTGTTAGCCACCAGAATACTGCATAACCAGCAAAGATACCTCCTACGGTCTTTGCTTTAGTGTGGATCATTTTGGAAATCGCTGTACGAGAAGGGGGGTTCAAGCGCATGATTATCCGTTCTGCCAACTCCAATTGCTCCTCATTAGGCAATGGTATTTCGTCTGATACGAGTTCGTTTGAAACTTCTTCAATCACTCCCTCCTGTTCAGACATGGGGACACCTGTTATCCCACATGTCATAAAACCTGCCACTGGCAGGGGTTCTAACATGGCAGTCTTGGAGGAGAGGAGTTGGCGCCGCCCCCAAGTTATGGGCATAATCAACGCCACACCTGATTCATTCCATGTTTCATCAAGAAAAGGTGATTTTCTAAGGGCCATGAAAATGATTGAAGATGGTGCTGATTGGATCGATATTGGGGGAGAGTCAACCCGGCCCGGAGCAAAATCAATCTCTATAGAAGAAGAGATTGAAAGAGTTATACCATTGGTCAAAGAGGTTTCTAAATACTGTAAAGTCTCTATTGACACCCGTAACTACGAGGTTGCTAAACTTGCATTGGAGTCTGGTGCAACGATGATAAACGATGTCAGCGGATTAAGAGATCCTGCTATGCAAGAACTTGTAATTCAGTCAGAATGTCATGTTTGCATAATGCATATGCTTGGAGAACCAGGTAACATGCAAAATAATCCAGAATATGCTGATGTTGCAAGTGAAGTTAATCAAATGCTAATCGACAAAGCTAGCAATTTAGTTGAAAAAGGTCATCCGATTGAAAAGATATTTCTAGACCCAGGAATAGGATTTGGAAAGACATTAGAACACAACTTAACATTGCTAAAATCGAGTTCTGAACTCGAACCATACTCGATATTGTGGGGTGTTTCTAGAAAGTCTATGATCGGACAAATTTGTAATCAACCAGATACTGAAAACCGTTTAGCAGGAAGCCTTGCAGTTGCTGCAAAGGCATTCTATGAAGGAATAGATATTATCAGAGTACATGATGTTAGAGAACACAATGATCTATTCGCAGTATTAGAAAAATTGGAGGAGTAAATTTGTTTCTTATATTCGGTTCAGATCCAATTGCAATACGACTTGCTGAATGGATAGGCGCTCGTTCAAGGGTGAGAATAATTGGACTAGCAGAACAGATGGCAGGAATGCCTGGTGCTGAGATAGTAGCTCTACCAACAGAAATGGAGTTACATGAAATGCCTTTGCCAGAAGTTACTCCAACTGCTATTTTGTTACTTGAAGAAATCATTTGCGATGATGACCCGATTCAGGAGTTAAAGAATCACTGGCCTCAGACTCCTATTCTTTCGACATTGGACATAGAAGGTGCTGAAAGAATATCAATTGAAGATTTGACTACATCTGCAATCCAAGAACGACTTCGTTCAATTGATAGAAAACAAGGTGCAGGCGAAGTACTCAGAAGATTAAATGATGAAAATAATGCCAAAGCACTAATCGTTTGTCATGACAACCCAGACCCTGATGCTTTAGCTAGTGCTATGGCAATGAAACACTTATGCGAATCTATTGGACATGAGGCTACAATTATTCATGGAGGAATAATTGAGCATCAACAAAACCAGGCAATGGTTAGACTACTAGAATTGGACGTAAGGAGATTGATTCTTGACTGGGAAGTTGAAGATTTATTGAAAGAATCAGACTTGGTAATCTGTGTTGATTTCAGCCACCCTGGTGCCAATAACATTCTTCCAGAATCCTGCGTCCCTCATATCGTAATCGACCATCATACCAGCGAGAGTCGCCCTGCAGGAGACGTAATACTTGTGCGTTCAGAATTCGCTGCAACTTCATCACTAATCGCATCAATACTGATGAATTCAGAAACCGAACTAAATAGAGAAGTCGCCACTGCACTTGCCTTTGGAATAAGAACTGACACGTTAGGTTTCACAAGATCATTCAATGCTGTTGATTTACGAGCATTATCTTGGCTTGGGGCTTGGATAGATTGGGATTTGATGAGATCATTTGAAAGTCCTCCTCGTTCACAAGAAGTTCTGTCAATTTTCCGTCAAGCATTAACAGATGCTACATTGGAGAATGGATTAATGTTAGCTCCAATATCACAAATGACTGACAGAGATGCTCTATCCCAAGTTGCGGATTTCCTCTTGCCAACCGAAGATGTTGATGTTGTAATCGCTTATGGAATCAGAATGGGGAAAGTAATTCTTTCAGCACGATCAAGCAATGATTCCATACACATTGGTCGTATTTTGTCTCAAACATTTGAAAAAGGACGAGCAGGCGGACACAAATCGTTAGCAGGTGGACAGATTCCTTTCGATGAAATTGATAGTGAAAAACCTGAAGAAGCAATGAACAAAATCACATCGATTCTGAAATCTATATTTTGAGGTGAAAGGCATGAGTGCACCAATTATTGATGTTGATGAAAATCTACGGTTGTTGGGGACAGCACATGTAGCAACCGCATCTGTAGAAGCTGTAAAAGAAAATATCAACGAATGGAACCCTGACATTGTCGCTGTTGAACTATGTAAGAGCAGATATGATGCACTTACTCAAGATCGTAGATTAGACAAAGAAGGTCTTCTGAAAGTAATCAAAGAAGGCAAAGCTCCAATGGTACTTCTACAATCTTTGCTAGCTGCAGAACAGAGAAAAATGGGGATGGATGAAGGACAACAACCCGGTGCTGAATTATTGGCTGCAGTCAATGTAGCTGAAGAATTTGGACTCGAAGTAGCTCTCGTCGACAGAGATATTCAAACTACCCTTAGAAGGGCCTGGAACAGAATGGGTCTCAAAGAAAAAATGGGATTGATGTGGGCATTAATGGCAGAAGATGATTCTGATGAAGAATTAGAATTGGAAGAGATGCTTGCAGATAAGGACCTACTTACATCGCTAATGGAAGAACTCAGAGAGGTGTCACCTGGGGCAGGTGAGGTTTTGATCGATGAAAGAGATGAATACATAGCTCGCAAAATAACAAGTGTCAGGAATAAAGGCAAAGTGCTCGCAGTTTTAGGAGCAGGTCATCTTGATGGTGTTTCAAAATATCTTTCCGAAGGCATACAAGAAGATGAAGGCAGAATTGCTAATTTGTCTGTTGTGCCAAAGGGTGGAAGAGTACTCAAAACTATTTCTTATGCCATACCACTAGTCCTTTTGGGAATGCTAGGATGGTTTGCATACAATGGAGATATAGATTCAATAAAAGAAAATGGAATCTATTGGTTTGCTGGTAATTTCATCGGAGCAGCATTATTCTGTATGCTCGCAGGAGGTCACCCAATAGCAATTTTAGTTGCAGCTCTTGCATCTCCAATCACCTCATTAAACCCTGCATTAGCAGCTGGCTGGTTTGCAGGATATGCACAAATGAAAGTCAAGGAACCAACTGGAGAAGACCTCGCAGAATTTTTGAAATTGGATTCAGCTAAATTGTTCTGGACAAATCGAGCAGGTAGAGTTCTTCTTGTTACAGCATTAACAAATCTTGGTTCAATGGCAGGTGCATGGATTTCAATGGGATTAATTGCTGCAGGACTTTAGGCCTCAATCCTTATTTGGGAATGTCATTAGTCGTAGTCATGAAGAATGCTTTAGTTACCGGGGCAAATAGAGGAATTGGACTTGAATTAACCAAGCAGTTACTTGATTCCGGATTCAATGTACACGCTACATTTAGAACAAGTAAAGGTGGCCTAGAAGCAATAAACAATCCAGGTCTTAGCATACACAAAATGGATGTTAGAAATAAAGAACAAATCAAGAAAGTAATCGATTCAATTGAATCCATAGATTTGTTAATCAATAATGCAGGTGTTGCAGATGGTCGCTGGCAATCGATTTCTGAAATTGATGTTGAACACGCACTTGAAGTACTGAACATCAATTCTGTTTCACCGGTATTGGTAACTCAGCAGGCTCTTACTAAATTGACTGAAGGCTCCAAGATTGTGATGATGAGTAGTTTGATGGGATCAATAAGTGATTGTCGCAGTGGACGATCATATGCTTACAGAGCTTCAAAAACTGCACTCAATATGTTTTCAATCGCAATGAAGAACGAACTTGATACATTGGGCATCTCTCTTCTAATTATGCACCCAGGATGGGTTGAAACCGACATGGGAGGGCCAAATGCGCCTTTATCAACTACTGAAAGTGTTAGAGGAATTATGGAAAGAATCGAAGAGCAAAATTTGTCGATGAGTGGACGATATGTCGAATTTGATGGTTCAACAATCGAATGGTAATTACAACCGACTGATTATCTTGTAAGCAATATGGTTTATTTTGGCAAAATTTGTGACAATCATTCTTCTTCGGCCAGATTATCTGTCTTCTTAAATCGTGGAATCACAATCCACATAACACCTACAAAACCTGAGTAAATCAGGACATATTCTAGAATAGGATATTCATCCAAGAATGGTTGTGTACATTCAGAAACCCCTCTCCACCAAGTATCATTTGGAATCTCATCACCAATAATGAAACTACTTCCTAACATAGGAGTTGCAACCGATTGATTTCTTTCCTCTCCAAGTGTAGAAACTAACTCCATTGGTTCAAACCAATGGTGTAAAGCTAATTCATACTTTGAAATATGGATCGGCAATATGACTGATGCATTTAGATCAATTCCTGCTTGTATAACTTCCTCTGGCAACATGTGAACTTGTTGCCAAGCCACGTTATATTGACCCGAATCTAGGAAGGCGATATCGAATGGACCGTACATTTCACTAATGGTTGTAAACTCATCCATGTAGCCTGTATCTCCGCTGAAATATATGCTCTTGTCATGGAAATCGAAGACCCATGAACCCCACAAAGTGCTATGTGAATCACCTAAACCTCTACCGCTGAAATGACGTGCTGGAGTGAAAGCTACCTGAAGTTCAGATGATAGATTCGCCTCATCATACCAATCTAATTCCTGAATGTTAGCATCATCAATACCCCATTCCAACAAATGATTTTTGATTCCTAATGGAACAAGGAACTCAGAATCTTTCAATTCCTTGACAGTATTCATATCGAGATGGTCGTAATGGTCGTGTGAAATAAACACATAATCGATTTCCGGTAAATCATCTAAGCTGTATGAATTCTCGTAAGGGAAAGGACTAGGTCCGAGTGACAGCGGACCTGCTCCTGCATCACCAAAAACTGGATCTGTGATTATAGTGATATTATTTGATCGCATCAAAATAGTGGAATGACCAAACCACGTAACACTGATCTCACCTTCATCCAAATTGATAATTTTAAATTTCTCAGAAGGTAACTCTTCATTTGGAGATCGACAATCATCACTAACCATGTAATCTGCTAGCAAATCCCAAGATGATACTTCTTCGGAAGAAAGGTCCGTAGGTTCTGAATTCTCGAATCTTTCATCATTAAAATTAGGTGAATCATGAGAAGTTGGATCCGCTCCGAAATCTTCAGCAAAATTCAGTACGGTAGCAGTGGATAAAATCAACAAAGCCACTATAATTACCAGCATCAAAGAAAGTATTTTCAATTTTCTTTTTCGACTTGGATTGCTAGGATCTTTTTCTTTTTTGATGAACAATCTGGTCTTTGTCAGTAGATTAACAAATAGCCAAAAAATTACTATAATTACTGCGATTATATTCAATGACCTTAGGTTGTTACCTTCTGCCCAAATAACAAACGATGTGATGATTAAGATATACCCGAGCAAATCATTCCCTGGTTTGAGTAACTTACCAAAAAATGTATCACCTTCGCCTTTTTCATCGGCTAGATTCGATTCTATAGACATGAGTGCACCTAACCAATTAAGAAACTGCTAGAATCGATTTCAAAGAGATTCGATGACCATGGCGATTCCTTGACCGCCACCGATACATGCTGTTGCCACACCATACTTTCCACCACAACGCTTCAACTCATGTGCCAAAGTAAGTACAAGGCGAGTACCAGTTGCTGCTAGAGGGTGACCTAAGCCAACAGCTCCACCGTTGACATTGACTTTCTCAACATCTAATCCAAGATCTTTGACACAAGCAACAGCCTGACCTGCGAATGCTTCGTTGATTTCCCAGCGATCAATTTCTTCGATTGTCAATCCTGCTTTTTCTAATGCTAAGCGGCTACTTGGAACTGGACCATAGGCCATAATTGCAGGCTCTAGTCCGACAATTCCCCAAGAAACAATTCTAGCAAGTGGTGAATCTCCATCTGCTTCTGCTTTAGATGCAGACTTGATTACGACCGCTGCCGCACCATCAACAACACCACTTGCATTTCCTGCAGTAACCAAACTTTCTGGTCCGAATGCGGTTCTAAGTTCTGCTAGTGATTCTGGAGTACTTCCAAGAACTACGTGATCTTCATCTTTGTATGTGATATCATTTACTGGAACTATTTCCTGCTCCCAAATACCTTCTGCAATGGAATTTGCTGTACGTGAATGAGACATTGCTGCAAACTCATCTGTTTCTTCACGAGTTACACCTTTACGCTTGCAGATTTCATCGCTGGTCTGAGCCATAAAGGAGCCACACATTCCGTCTAGTAGGTTAGTGAAAAGATAGTCCTCCATGTCTTTCTCTAATTCCGTGCCTGCCTTAGGAGGTCTTGCCAACTTGTAGGTATCTCTCATTCCACGAAGTACATGAGGAGCCTGGGAAAGATTCTCCATACCGCCAGCAACAACTGTCTCGGCTTCATCCAACATTATCATCTGAGCCCCAGAAACAATCGCTTGTACACCACTTCCACAAATCCGAGATAGAGTAAGCATTGGAACTTCTTGAGGAATACCTGCACCTAGCCCGGCATGACGAGCACCGAAGATTGCTTGGTCGCAAGTTTGTAGTGCGTATCCCATCACGACATGGTCTACATTATCGGGAGAAGTTCCGGTCTTTTCTAAAGCTCCTTTAATCGCAATTTCGCCTAATTTTAACGCACTTACATCTTTCAGAAGTCCACCGGGTTGGCCATCTCCACGCTTACCACCTTGCCATTCACAAAATGGGGTTCTTGCTCCGCCTACGATTACGACATCTTCTGCCATGACACGGCCAATAGTAACCGCCTAATCATATTCACGCTAGGCCAAACAATGAAATTCCACCAATCATCATAATGATTGGAAGAATTACCAATTCGAATCCTGAACGTGATCTTCCAAGATTAGAAAGTTCAGATCCTCGATTCAGAGTGCACTTTACACCAGGAGCATCCTCGTTACCCCATACCTCGATGATACTGTTACCTAGAGTTCCATCCAAACCTTCTGCTTGCAGAGCTTCAGAAGGGCGAGGTTTGGTTTGTCCAAGAACATATACTGGATTGCCAAGACGTAATCCATACAATGTCCATCGATGTTTCTTTACTCTTGCACCTCCAAGCATTCCAGCAATTGCAGAAGCCATGATTTGCTTACCAAGAGTTTGAGCAAAAGCACCATCCCATCTCTTCAAATATTGACCATAGTCGATTCTCTTGAATGAAATTGTGTTCACTCTGATTCCACCTGTGCCATCATGAAGAATGAATGGGCATCCACCTGCATCTGAGCGAATAGTTACCCAGTGACATTCCTCTTTCGAGTTACCTTCGCTATCTGTGGTAGTACGGCATTGATACTGCTCATATGACCACTGATAGCCAACCATGTTACCTACTGTCATGTTTTGATTGCCGTCAACTACTACGGTTAGACACCCTTCATCGATAGGCCTTACTTGACCTACAAGTTCAGGATTACCAACAGGTGCTGAGCGAACTAGAGAAGTTGGGGTATCTATCATTTGTCTGACCATCTTAGCCCTGAAGAACCCTACTAGTGAAAGTATTAATCCGATTAATGTGATTATTATTGCAGGAGTATAATCTTCTTGAATCGATGCTGTGAAAACCAGAATTAATGATATTGCAAGTAAGCAATAAACCGAGAATAGAGTCATGGTTGCAGGTATAGGAGTACCAATCTTTGAGGGGTGCTCAGGTAATGCAGATCCATCTCCTTCAGGACCGTATCTGTCATCATTATTCCATGTAGATGGCCCGGGAGCAGGTAAAATCCAGTCACTAGGATCTGTTGTTGGGACATAAGATGTCTGTTTCATCCACCAATTATCGATTGACAAACCACTCGCTTCTGCTTTAGCTTCCAATTCGGCTGGATCGATGGCACTCTGCCTGACTTGGTGCAATTTTGCTTCAAGTGAACCAGGTGATGTAAGTGCCATAAACAAAAGCCCGAATGCTGCAACTCCAAGACCATTAATGTCATTCATTGCAACGAATAATCCGGCTAAAGTGATAGCTAAACCTATAGCCCAAAGCAACCAACCAACCCAATTGTATGGGAGGTTAACTTTGAAAGTCCCGCCATTAAGATCTAACTCTTTTATATCCATAATTAACCCAACTGCACAAGACAAATGAATGTATCTAAGACATACTTGCAGGCTTATGGTCCCAAATCGCCCATGTTCCAGTTGCAGTTGCAACAACTCTTTCGGACTCAGTGACAATCTTTCCTTCTAGATGAGCAACATTCCTTCCTCTCTTCACAACATTGCCCTTCGCGGTAATTTTCTCACCAGGTCTAGCTGCAGAGATAAAAGATACATTCAGTTGTGTTGTTGCACACCACTCATTTTTTGGCAGTACTGAAACCAATGCCCCTCCAAGTGACATGTCAAGCATCATGGTGTATAATCCACCATGAGCGACACCTCCTTTATTGCAATGTTTGGAATCTATAATTAAGAATACTGAAGACTTGCCTTGCCCCCATTCTCCTCTTTCAATACCGATATCCACTGCCATATCGGTGAGATGTGCTGGTTCTGACATTTCTACCATCAAATCACACCCACAACTTTGATCAAAATTCTCTTTCTACGTTGCCCATCGAATTCTGCATAGTGAATTTGTTCCCAATTGCCAAGGTGTAACCGACCATTACTGACTGGCATTGTGACTTGTTGCCCTAACAATTGCCTCTTGAGATGAGCATCGCCATTATCTTCCCCCGTACGATGGTGGTGGTATTCTTCTCCATCTTTTCCATCTGTACCATAGAAGGGTGCTACTTTCTCCAGCCACTTCATTATATCATGATGTAAACCATATTCAAGATCGTTTACATAACAGGATGCAGTAATATGCATAGGGTTTACCAATACCAAACCATCTTTGATTCCACTTTCGGAAACCACTCTTTGAACGTCTCTTGTGATACACATTATCTCGTATCTTTGTTCGGTTTCAACCCAGATTTCTTCAACATAAGTTGCAGCTTGGCCAGTGATCAATTCACCCATCTGCAACACCGATTAGAATAATTTGGAATCATCCATTCCGCTTCCAGTAACCATCAATGGAATTGCAACTATCAAACCACAAATTGCATTGCAAACTATGTTCAACCCGATGTTTATGGCTTGACCCAATCCAGACGGGTCGGCTAATTCAGCAGGTAATGCTACCTGTTGAGCTGCACCAATTATGAAATTCACTGCTATAGCAGCCCATGCCAAATGTACTCCTTTTCCTTGGCGATTTTTGATTTGTATTCCGGCAATTATTGTCACTACTGCAATCGCCATACCTACAAATGAAAAGGCAATCAGATAAAGGCTGTAATCTCCTGCTAAATCATCATCTATTTCAGATAGTAGAGCACTACCAAGAAGTCCCAAAGCACTTCCTAATACCCCGATTGCACCATAAATAATTACAAAAATTCCAACTACTTGTGGTGCCGATGAAGGTTGCTCCATTATGATTACATTTTGCGGCAAACCAGTCATAGGATCAATCATCATAGTCTGAGGCTGAATTCCGCCTTGGATAAATTGGGGATTTTGTACATCTCCTGAAATCAGGACTTGACTTTCGATATCTGACCCATTCTCATCTGGTTGCATGATGATTCTACAAACACAGTAGTCATTGAACCTTGTGCAAATAATGACCATACTCAAGAAGGGGCAGCCAGTGGGATTACCATGGCAGATGTCCTTCTTGTGTACAAGAAGAATTTCGAGGGGATTCATGACGAATCTCTTCAAGCCGTAAAGGATACACTGAATGGCCTATCAGACACCTTAAGAGTTGATGTTAGGGCTAGAGAACAAGTTCGCCGGGCGGATTTCATTGGTCGTGATTTGGTCATAGTTCTAGGCGGAGACGGCACATTGACCTCTATCTCTCACAATATTGACTCTAACACACCAGTTATGGGAGTTAATTCTCATCCTAGAATTGATGACCCCAATGGTTCTTTTGGATTCTACATGGATAGTGACATTGAAACATTCTCAGCTGATTTAGAAAAGGCATTGAGTGGAAAAGCAATTGTAAATCGTTTACCAAGATTACAAGCGACTATTGAGACTACAAGTGGAAATAAAATCAAAAGTGATCCTGCAATGAATGACTTATTGATTGCTAATACGCACCAATATGCTCCCTCCAAGTACCATCTTAGAAGAGGAGATATCGACATAGAACAGCACTCTAGTGGACTATTGTTCTCAACTTGGCTTGGTCAGGGAGCATGGTTTAATCAAATCGCTAGGAAATCTAAACTTGGTAATGCTGAGCAATCAGATTCTCATTATCTTGTAATTGCTAGAGAACTTGATTCCAACATAGATGACGAAACATATCTTAGTTGGACTGATGAAGCTACTGTGATCACTAGTGATATGCACAGAGGCTATGTGGTACCCGATGGATGGGACGAATATCAATTCAATAGAGGAGCTACAATCACAGTAGATATTTCTGGGCCCGTGCTTCAATTGCTTACCTTCAGAAGTTCAATGAAAGAGCGCTTCAATAGGGATTAATTCATTTGTATCCTCGAGCCACCACCTGAATAATGGATGATGCAAGGTTTGAAATTATTCGACGGAGTATAGCAGAAGCCCCGGTAATAATGAAAGGAAAATATCCTTACTTTATTCATCCACTATCAGATGGAGTACCGTCGCAATCGGCTGAATTATTAGGTGCTGCAAGAGATTTGATTTTCGAAAATGTGGATTGGACAAAAGTGGATATCATATTAGGAATCGAAGCCATGGGAATACCACTTGCTGCAGCACTTTGTTTATCATCAGGAAAACCCTTAGTCGTTGGTAGAAAACGAGAGTATGGATTGCCTGGTGAAACATCAATTGATCAAACTACTGGATACTCTAAAGGTGCAATTTATCTTAATGACATAAAGAAAGGTGATCGAGTATTTGTTGTAGATGATGTAGTTTCAACCGGTGGCACTCTGCTGCCGATTTTGCAAGCAATTGATCGTATTGGTGCGGTAGTTGCTGATTGCTGGATAGTTTTCGAAAAGGGAGAGGGTATGGATTTTGTTAGAAGTCATGGAGACTGGCCATTGAATAGTTTAGTTCGCATCCAAATGGATGGTGACAAAGTAACAGTACTAGAGTAAGTGGCATCTTGGAATAAATTATAGCCGTCAAGGTTTTTACTACGACTCAAAAGTCGAAATTATGAACGGTAGTGAAAAGTGGCTACAAGCGATTAGTTTAATCGCAATTGTAGTACTTTCAATCATCACTATCGATTTATTAAATGAAGAAGATGAAGAAGCAGAAATTGTCTATGTAGTCATAGATAACAGAATTACTATCGATGAAGATTATACTATCGAAGAGTTGGACCGAAGCGAGGTTGCACGTATTGCATCATTTAACATCAAAGTATTTGGAGACACAAAAATGAGTAATCAGACGGTAGTAGCTGAACTTGTAGACATTTTCCAAAGATATGATATGATAGCAGTACAAGAGATTAAGGATATTGATGAAGAGGTCCCATATCTATTCTTAGATGAATTAAATCAATTTGGTAATCCTGATAATTCATCGAATGCTACTCTAGAATGGATGATGTCACTTTCTCAAAGAAGTGGGATGCAAGAGGACGATCAGCATTCACAAGAGCAATACGCATTTTACTACAGACCTACGGTATTTACTGCGCTTGATAATGGCACAATATACGATGATTCTACCAATGATTCATTCCAAAGGGAACCATATCTTGCTAAATTCATGCTGTTGGACACCTTTGGTAATGAAACTGGAACCGATATAGTCTTCGTAAATATTCATACTAAACCGACCCTAGCTGTCGAAGAAATGAATGCATTAGGAGATGTATTAGATTGGGGCAAAGAAAATTATTCTGATGATGATGATTATGTGATATTAGGAGACTTCAATGGAGATTGTAGTTATGCATCTTACAATGAATTAGTAGAACTCTCAATATCATCTGAAAATTACACCTGGATTATTCCAGACGATGCTGACACAACTGTTGGTGATTCGAGATGCGCTTATGACAGAATAGTAACCACTAGCCAGTTAGATGGTAGACTAACAGGACAGTGGGGAGTCGATGAAGCGATTAGTGGCAGTGCTGTTTCAGATCACAAGCCTGTATGGTTTGATATCAAAAGAATATAAGCAAAGCTAGGCTTTGTGAAAAATCAAAAAAAAAGTGGAAACGGGGGACCG
>QQSA01000069.1 GCA_003602535.1 Candidatus Poseidoniales archaeon | reverse complement strand
GCTACAGTGGTTCCTGATCCATCATAGCCAGTCTCTTCGAATGCCATATCGACTCCGTGGCCTGCACGAGCATCGGCATTTGCTATAGTCAAAATACCATCAAGTTCTATCATCACAACTCCTGGTAAATCTTTCAAAGTCAGTAATTCAGTTACTGGAACTCTTCCTGCAAGTGCATCGATTCCATGTAAAACAAATTGATGTTTGTAATCAACAGTGTTTTCCAGCATTTCAATTTCATCTTGACCAGGGGTATAATAGAAATCAATAATCAGGGGGAGAGTGTTATCTTCATCTAAGAATATCGGGTTGTCAATATGTAGTTCAACCATGTCTCCAATCTTGTTTTTATTACGGTCTACTGTGGTTTCAGTCCACCATCCAACAGGTTCTTCATCATCAATAACAGGATTTGATACTGGTACCGAAGCAACAGCTAAAGGCGCCAATAATATTGCTAGACCAAACATGCTGAAAATACGTCTGTAACTACTCATCCATTTCACCGCGCTTTGCGCGACCCGGCGATAGTGTTTGAACCCTATGTTTCTGTGTTAAACCGACAGAGGTGTGAAAACCTCTGAACTACCACGAGGTTTTATGGGGCTCCAAAATTGGTTTAGCCGAGTCCTGATGTCTACTTGGTTTCGAGAAATTAGCGTTATTGATTTGGATAACCTTCCAACAGATAGAGGTGCAATAATTGTCTCTTGGCATCCAGGAGGTTTATTCGACAATTTGCTTACTAAAGGCCTTTTACCTGGTAAAAAAATCTCATTTGACGGGACCATTGATGATGATGATGAATTAACCAAAATCGCATCACAAGTAGCTGCTGGTGACAATATAATTGTGTTTCCCGAAGGAGACACACACGATTCTCCAAAAACAAAGAAAATTAGAGATTGTGCAGCTAGAATTGCTCTAAAATCAGTAGAATTGGCAGGAGATCTGAAACCTGTAATCATTCCTGTAGGAATACATTATAGCCGGACTTATTATTTCAGAGAAAGAGTAGCATTAACGGTAGAGAGGCCGTTAGAAATTAAAGGCTCAGTAGATGATTTGAGCCATGTTATTTCAGGTGAAATATCTAGGGCTGCACTCTCCCGAAATGACTGGAAAGATCGTGAATTGATATGGAAAGCACGTTCGATAATTAGAGCGGAAAGAGTTCGGGTCAACCCTGAAATTAAGGATAGAGCAAGTTACGGCGAAGATGTACTCGGGGCGCGGAGAGTTAGAGCGGCATGGGAATGGATGGCAACAAATAAACCAGATGTCTGTAAAAATATAGAAGAGCGTACTAAAAGCCATATTAACAAATTAGAATCCTATAATTTAGAACCTAGACATGTAGATAGAAGGCCGAAATCCATTACCAATAAGGGCTTTATGAAGTCCATATTTTTGTGGCTATTCGCTTGGTCTTTCATGCTAGGTTTTGTTACTTTAAGTGCGGTTATTGGTTCGATACCACCCTTCTTGATGGTTGTAGCATGTGACAGAATTTTCGGTTCAAAATTAAAACAATCATCGCGAGGGTCGTTGAAATTGTATACTGCCTTTGTTGTCTATCCAATTTGGTGGTTAATTTCCGCATGGATGTTTACTTGGTTCTTAATTTCAGATTCGAGCCCAATCTCAAGTATTGAGGATTATAGTGCGATCTTGCAATTCTTATTTGCATTACCAGTATATCTTGTTCTACCTTTGATGATTTGTTGGATGCCAACAGCTGGAGTATTGCAGATGAAACTCTATGCAAGAGGTACAATTTCTTGGAGAAGAATGAGGTTGTGGGTCAAATGGAGAGACTCTTCTTTTGATTGGGATAATTTGTGTAGTGTTCAACGGGATTTAGCCTCGGATTTGGTTAAGATTGGAGACGGGCTGATTTTGCCAGGAGACAGCGACTGGGTTGAACCAAATGCTGGATTAGATGATTTTACTGCGGTTAAAGTTAGAGATTAATTTCGACCAAAATCTAGTAAATTTTTGAATTATTTGTTTACATGTTTAGGGCCAATGCTGAAAGGGTGATTCGACTTCCCAAGGTTAGGTTGGGTCTCAGATGGTTGGCGAAGAGCATGTATCAATGATTCCAGCAGCACCATCTGAAGTGTGGTCTGCAGAAGTAAATGGCCAGAACCAAGAGGTCTTGGCTCCATCAAATGCAATCTTGCTTGATGTCCTTAGGGATAAAGCAGGTTGCCTTGGAGTAAAGCGTGGTTGCGACATGGGTACATGTGGCTGTTGTACTGTACTTATTGATGGAGAACCTCGACTTTCATGCTTAACGATGGCCCAAGATGCTGCAGGATGTAGCATTACGACAGTTGAAGGTTTAGCGGACGGGGCTCATTTGGCACCGATTCAACAATGCTTTGCAGACCATGGTGGTTCACAATGTGGCTTCTGCACTCCTGGTTTTTTGATTACCTCTCAAGCCTTATTGACTAAGAATTCAAATCCTACCGACAAAGAGGTTGCTTGTGCAATAGAAGGAAACTTGTGTAGATGTACAGGATATCAGCAAATCATCGAATCAATTCAAGCAGCAGCAGCAATTCACAGAGGAGAATCCGAATCAGCTCGTCCTGCTAGTGACGCTCACCCAGATCCGCATCCAAGCGGCCCTGAAGAACCAACAATGCCTCCGGGCCATGCAAGGTGATCACATGTCTGGAGGTTACAAGCAACAGCCTGGAAGCGGAGGTAATCAAGTCCGGAAGGATGGTAAGAGAATCGCTGGAAAGCAAACTTTCTCACCGCCGGGTTCAGGCGGTTCTAAACCGGTAATGTCTCCAAGAGATCTTGATTTCATACCTGAAATGGTTGGTGGAAAAGAAAAACAACCTGCAGGTTCACATATTCACGACAGGGCTCGTACAGGAACTATAGTGGGTAAGAGAACTACTCTAGTCGATGCTAACGCAAAGGTGACTGGACAGGCATGGTATGGCGACGATGTTCGATTACCAAACGAGATTATTGGTCGAATTGTAAGATCTCCTCATCATTATGCTAAAGTGAAGAGTGTAGACACATCAAAGGCGGAAAAACTTCCAGGTGTTTTAGCCGTAGCAACTGGAGACGATGCTCCTAATAGTTTCGGAGTATTACCTGTTACAAAAGATGAACATGCTATGGCTGTTGAAAAAGTCCGCCACGTAGGTGACCTAGTGGCCTGTGTTGCAGCAGTAGACGAAGCAACCGCTCGTGAGGCAGTTTCATTAATCGATGTTGAATATGAAGTTCTAGATTCAATTCATGATATGAAAAAAGGACTTGAAGATGTGGATGAACCAATTCATTGGAGAGGTAAATATCATGTTGGAACTACGAATGTACAGAAGAGAGTTTTCCAGGAATTCGGAGACCGCTCGATGGTCGAGAATCCTAATGCGATGTACCATGGAAAATGGAAATTCATGGGTGTCAATCACGGTTTCACCGAACCCCATGCTGTAGTTGCACATTGGGATTCAAATGGTCGTTTACAGTTGTATACTCCTCAACAAGTACCTCACTATGCACATCGGGCATTGGCTACAGTCCTCGACGTTCCAATGCATCAAGTGAATGTGATTAGGACATTTGTAGGTGGCGGTTTTGGAGGAAAATCCGATCCTTTCCCTCATGAAATGTGTGCAGCAATTCTAGCGCGAAAATCTGGCCGTCCAGTAAGAATCACTTTCGATAGAGAAGAGGTTTTCTGGGTTAATAGAGGAAGGCATCCTAGCCATATTGAAGTACAAATGTATGCGGATGAAGATGCTAGAATTTCTGGATTTGACATCGATGCTCTAATCGATGGTGGAGGCTTTGCCTCATTTGGTCACGTTACATCTTACTACAACGGGGTTTTAGCAACAGCGCCTTACGAACTTGGCTCGTTCCACTATACCGGTGCTAGAGTTTGGACCAACAAACCAGCTAGTGGCGCTATGAGGGGCCACGGGGCTGTTAATACGAGATGTGCGGTTGAAGTCGGATTGGATGACATGTCGGAGCAGTTACAAGTCGATCCTATCGATTTGCGATTAGCGAATTTACTACCTCCTCATTCTCGAACGATTTCAGGATTTAGAATTACTTCAAATGGTATGCGTCAAGCCCTTCAAAGGGTTCGAGAAGGAAGCGATTGGGATAACAAGTTTAGGAAATTACCACTAGGTAAAGGAATTGGAATTGGCTGCGGCTTCTTCATTTCGGGTTCAGGGTTACCAATTCATTGGGACCCTAACAAATTCCCACATGCTACAGTTCATATTCAAATCGATATGGATGGTGGAGTAACCGTTCATACCGGTGCAGCGGATATCGGACAAGGTTCAACCACTGCGGTTGCACAAGTAGTAGCAGAAGTTCTTGCTTTACCGATTGAAATGATTCATGTAAGAAGCCATGAGAGTGATACTAGCCCAGTTGATTTGGGTTCATACTCCTCTCGTGTAACATTCATGAATGCGAATGCAGCTATTCGAGCCGCTCTAGAAATCAAAGAGAAGCTGTTGAATGCTGCTTGGGATACACTTGGCTATCATCCGGATACCCTAGTTCTCAACGATCGTCGCATTTACTACAAACACGACCCTGCTATTGGCATGTCTTATCTGCAAGCACTTCACAAAGCACAAGAGGATAAAGGTGCTTTAAT
>QQSA01000068.1:6313-8531 GCA_003602535.1 Candidatus Poseidoniales archaeon | reverse complement strand
GCAGATTCTGAACCTGTTGAAGAGCAACCTGAAACCATTATTGCTGAGCAAAATACCATGACTCCAGCAGAAACATGGGACCTGAATGGTGATGGCACATACATTTCTTGTGATGGCGATTCTGAAGGCTACAATGGTTGCGAATATGTATTTCCTTGGGGCGGAGATCGGCAAATGCAATTCAAAGAATATCATGATTATGAATCCATGAAAGCTAGAATGATGCGTTTGGCAGCAGATAATCCCGAATTTATGGAATATCATGAGGGGTTAAACGGTGGCACTAATGCTCGTGGAGAGCAAACCTCCGTTGATGATTACGAGGGATGGTACTACGGACATTCCTCTCCCTGGTTAAAAATTACAGGAAATGTCCAAGGAGGAGAATATAATGAATTCAATGGCGATAAGGGGAATTATGCAGATCGCCCTGATGTCATGATTGTTGGTAATCACCATGCTCGTGAATGGATGAGTTATGAAACTCCGATTCTAGTTATGGAAACCATCGCTTACTATTACGGTAAAGGACCAGTTGATAATGACGGTGACGGACTTGTTGATGAAGACCCCTGGGGCGACGCAAACGGCGACGGGCAACTTGACGATGACGGCGATTGCCTTAGTTTAGCAGCAGAATATCAGGATAGCAATGGCGACGGTAAACCATGTAACGCTGGTGATTTCGGGGTCGATGAAGATTTCAGTGAAGTCGAATTAACCGATTTGGTAGACAATCGTGAAATTTATCTCATCCCTATGTTGAATGTAGATGGAAACATCTACGATCATGAAGTGTTTTGTCCTCCACCTTCTTGGGAAACATGTCCAAGCGGTGGCTGGAGAAAGAATCTGAGAGATAACACATTCACTGGAGTAACTCCACTTCCAGATTTACAAGAAGAAGTTGATGAAGACTGTGATGGAGTTGACCTTAATCGAAATTATCAGTTCGAATGGGGAGCGCCATTGGGGGCTACAGGTCCTCTTATTCCAGGAACATGTTCGCCAGCAGAGGGCGAACTTGATGGTTCGAATAATGATGTGTACAACGGTCCTGTGGATACCGTAGATCAAGATGGAGACAATCGACTCAATGAAGATCATGTTGATGGTAAAGACGACGACGCGGATGGCCTTGTCGATGAGGACTGGATGGGCGGAAACAGCGAGCCAGAAACTAAGTTCATTCAAGACATGACCGAAATGAATGATGATAATGGGGACGGCGCTTCCGAATTCAAAGCGACTTTGACATATCACTCCTACTCTGAATTGGTTTTGTATCCGTGGGGTCATTGTGCAGATTGTCAAAGTCCAGATCATGAACAATTGATTTACCATGGAGATATGATGGCAACAATGACTGATTATACCAATATGCAATCTTCAGATTTGTACCCAACATCTGGAGATTTCTGTGATTGGCATTATGGGGTACATGGCTCATACTGCTATACTATGGAAATAGGTACAGCATTCCATCAACACGAAGATGATGTCGATCACATTGCCGTCAGAAACATCGGAGTTGCATTCTATATGGCTAAGATTGCAGACAACCCTCGTGAAAGAGCGGATCTTGCATTAGCCAATGTTTGGCGAACTCAAGTTCTCGAACAACCTCAACAAATCGCAATTCCGGATTCAGGTAACATACCTATCGGAATGTGTTTGGATGATTCATTCTTAATGGATTATGATATTGATTCCTCTCATCTGATGTACAGAATTGTACAACCGAGCCGGGCACAATCAGATTATGGAAAGAAAGAATGGTTTGGCGATACTGAATCAGAATGGCTAATGGTTGAATTTGAATTAGCTGAAGGAGAAACCTGTGAACTTACAAATTCAACTGAAAATTCATACAAGATTGTTTCACAAGTGCCAGTTCCTGAAGATATGAATGGTATATTGCATTACAAAGCGATGATTTCAACCTTAAGCGGTACGCAAAAGGTAGCATACCCTGATACATCAGAAGAATATTATGAACTTGAAATTTCATACAGAGCACCATTTGGGTCATTTATTGGTTCAGTAGCGTTATTTGGTACAGTTGCAATATTTGTTTGGGGCGGTTTAGGAGTATGCCTCCGAATGATGATGAATGATGAGAACTCGATTATTGTTGATGCTGATCTAATGGAGGAGGGCTCGTCATGAGCCAATCCGACGAATTTAGTGGCAGGATGGGGCTCATCTTTGCTGCAAT
>QQSA01000068.1:1034-6225 GCA_003602535.1 Candidatus Poseidoniales archaeon | reverse complement strand
TTTTTCTTGTTTGCATGGTCGATTCCATTGGTTATTGCCGAGTTTGCTTTAGGTAAACGTAGTCGTACTGGAACAATTGGAACATTCAGAATATTCGCTGGAAAGAATTTCGCTTGGATGGGTCTTTGGACAGCATGGATTTCTACTGCGATCGGCTTCTATTACGCTGTAGTAGCAGGATGGTGTTTGAAATATTTCCAACTTGGGATTAGTAATGGTTTGACTGGAGAAAATGTTGACACTCAACAGGTTTGGAATGAATTTTTACTATCTCCTGGCACAGTTATTTTATTCCAATTTTTAGTTATAGCAATTACATTGTTAGCAATATGGAAAGGAGCTAAGGCAATCGAAAAAGTAAATGTTGTACTGATGGTATCTTTATTCGTATTGCTATTCATGTCTCTCGGTTTATCCCTTTACATGGATATGGAAGACGGTTCTTTAGATGGGTTCTTGTTTATGTTCACTGTGAAATGGAGTTCATTAAGTGATCCCGCGATATGGATTAATGGATTATCTCAATCTGCTTGGTCGTGTTCTGCAGGAATGGGTATGGCGATTACGTACTCAGTTTACATGCGCAAAGATGAGGATACAACACTAAACGCATTCACAATGGGTTTAGCAAATAACTCAATCTCAATTATTGCAGGATTGACTGTTCTTTCAGCAATATTTGCAGTATCAGAAAACCCATTGGATACAGTTACCAACGGTTCATCTGCGATAACTTTCCTCGCACTACCTGAAGTGTTTGCACAAGCGCCGGGAGGAAGTATCGGGGCATGGGTAATGATGACAGGTTTCTTCCTTGCTCTATCATTTGCAGCATTAACATCGATGATTTCAACAGTAGAATTGTGTGTTCGAAACTTTGTTGATCATGGATATGAGAGAGAAAAGTCTGTGTTATTGACCTCTATTGCAATATTCATCTTTGGTTTACCTTCAGCATTACTATGGGTGACTACAAGTAAAGAATATTCTCCTGATGGCACTGCTTTACCTCTTTTCCTTGAAGTCCAAGACCATATTTGGGGATATGGTCTGATGTTTAGCGGATTATTCATCGCATTTACAATCTGGAAATATGGATACAGTAAGTGGCAAGCACAGGTCGAAGCAGGTGAAGCAGCACCAGGCCTCAAGGGATATCTTGGAGTAGGAGTTTCTGCGTTCCGTGATGATTTCATTAACACTGGGGACAACGATATTTGGATTGGAAGATGGTGGGATGTATTGCTGTATCTAGCGTTCCCATTCCTGTTTTCAGTATTGATCATATCCTACTTTGGAGATATGATTGCATCAGGTGGGGCGGAAGTTTGGGACCCATCTAATCCAAAAGGTGTAACAATAATTCTCCTATTCTGGGGAATTGTTGCAGGAGGCTTCATTATTTTCAATCGAGCTCTTGTTCAAAGGCCATTGTTTAGAAATGTACCAGAAGGTGCAGAAGTCGACATTTCAATGCTACCTGGTGGATCTGATGATTTGGTAATGACAGTTGGAGATACTCCAGAAAATTGGTCTAATGAATTAGATCCAAAATTAAAACCAAAATTGATTATTGGAACACTATTGCTGAGTATAGTTCTAGCAATGATGGCACAATTTGGTAATTCATGGTTATCTGAAAGCGAAGGTGATTTTTCGGTAAACGTTGGATTAAGCGATGTTGAAATCTCCGATGATGATGAAACAGCAACAATCTCGTTAGATGAATTCCCGGGATGGGATGATTATGATTCAGCAGGTGGTACTGGAAGTGTAATACTGTGGATCGCTGTCGCATTCGCAAGTCTCAGTATTTTACTTACAATATTACATCATTTCACTTCGATTGAAGTACCTAAGTTGAATGATAATTATATCGACATTGCCTGTCTAGTTTCAGGATTTGTAATGATGATTTCAGTAATTGTTTGGTATACCTTACTACCAGATGATACCGAATTTTCTGATATTGGTTCCACAGCAATAATTGCTATGATAGCAGGATTATTTTCAATGCTTGCAGCAGGAATCGGCCGTTTCATCGATTATTCATCTGTTGAAACAGTAGAATCTTGAGGTGCAGATATGGCATTAGGCCTATTTCAATGGATTGGAGTAGGCTTGGTAATCGCCATTATCCTGATTCCATTAGCTCGGTGGTTTTGGAAAAGATTCGACATGCCCAGCAAATTTGCTATTGAATACTTTAAACAAAAACAAAGAGATGCTGAGGAAGAGGAAATGTGGGCAGGCATCGAATCACAAATTGAAGCAGAAGAAAAATCCAAACTTGAATTTGAGATGAAGCAACGGGAGAAACAACAAGCAGCAGGAAAAACCCTTGATCCCGAAGAATCCGCCGAGGTTTGGAATAAACTTGGAATCGATGTACCGATTCAACCAGTCAAGAGAGAGGAGGCACCTCCAGTCGTTCTTGAGAATACTGTACTTGCAAATCCATCCAAAAATACCGAAGAGCCCGATTGGGAGTTAGTAGACAAGATGTCTAAACTTGCAGAGCCGGTAGAAGGAATACCTGATGCACCAGATCTTGAACAATTGTCTAAAGAAGAATCAGAATAGTGAATCAGAAAAAGAACCAGTGGGTCAGGACGGTGACTCGCAAACGGTAGTCTAGGGGTTTGGTACATCCGTTCATCTGAAATGCTGGAAGCACTCCCGTAGAAGTAATGGTACAGAGGCCACGCGGAACCCGGGACTTCACCCCGGCAGTCATGAATAGGCGATTAGCCTTCGAGAAATTACTCGAAACTAAGGCCCTATCTCATGGTTTCAAGCGGGTTCAAACGCCAATCTTCGAAACTCTAGATTTATTCACAGCAAAGTCGGGGCCGGGTGTAGTAAAGCAACTGTATGCATTCCAAGATAAATCCGATCGAAGTTTGACCTTGCGCCCCGAATTGACGGCGCCAGTAATGCGAATGGTTAGTGATGAGATGAGAAGTTCTCCTAAGCCATTGCGATTATCCTACTTTGGACAATGTTTCAGATATGAGGAATCTAAGAAAGGACGTTATCGTGAATTCTTCCAGTATGGAGTAGAATTGATTGGAGCAAGCGGACCATTGGCAGAAGCCGAAGTAGTCTCTCTTGCAATCGATATGTTAGATGCCTGTGGATTACAGGATTATGAAGTAAGAATAGGGCATGTAGGAATTTTAAGAGATATTTTGACAGGACTTGGGTTATCTCAAGATGGTGAACCCGAATCTCCAGTTGCTAGTGCAATGCGCTTCTTAGACAAAGGAGATTGGAATGGTTTGTCAGAACTATTCTCAACTAATGGGATAGATACCTCTGCAACTCAGAATTTGAAAACGCTTTCAGAATTAGATGGGGGTATAGAGACTCTTGAGTCGGCAAGAGAGATACTGTCTAGCATGAATGTCGCACTTGATTCTGTGGATGATTTATCCTCGTTACTTAGTTCAATAGAATCTTTAGCACCTAATCCTCCTTCAATGAAAGTCAACCTTTGTGTTGCTCGTGGACTTGATTATTACACAGGCATGGTATTCGAAGTCAATGTTGCTGAACTCGGAGGAGAGGGACAGGTTCTTGGTGGTGGTTCATACAAACTTCTCCACTTATTTGGCCTAGAAGATCTAGATCCATCTTGTGGATTTGGTCTCGGTTTTGATAGAGTATTGTTGGCACTAGAATCTCAAGCAGAAAGGGCCGGTAGAACCGAGGTAGTTCCCGGGGAGACTCCAGAGCCTTCCACCTTGATGTTGCCGTTTAAGGTGGATGCGAGTTCGGTTTTGGCAATCGTGAAAAATTTACGAGATATTGGTCACAATGTAGAATTGGATTTGCGTGGTAAGAACATCGGTAAGTCTCTTGATTGGGCATCTAAGAATGGTTTCACAAATGTGATAATTGTTGGTCCCCAAGACGTTGAGAATCAGCAATGTAGTGTCAAGAACCTTATCTCTGGTGAACAGAGTGTGGTTGCATTAAATTCAGATTCTATTTCAGAGATCCTCTGATTCATCTTTATTTGGCAAGTAAACTGCTGCAAGTGACATAGTAGCTAAAGCTGTCATGAATACGAATCCTGGTAGCATTCCTCCATCATCTGCTGCTGGTGGAGGATCATCTTCTTGGAACGCTTCATCCCATGATTCAGGATCTATTGGTAATTCGACTCTAGAATTCCCATCACCCGACATTCCCATTGTGAATTCAGCAGGTTCGCCTGAAGCAGTAATAATCGAAGTTTGTTGATAGTTTCCTTTCAATTTCATTTCAATTTGTATAGATGGATTTGCAGTTGATTTATCCCAAAGAGATTGCTCTTCAGTTATTCTGTAAGTGAACATTACTGTGTTTTCACCTTGGGATAGGCCTGGATAATGTTGGCGGAAAATCTGTGTTGCTCCGGACCAAAGAGTGATGTTCAATTCTTCACAATCACTTTGATCGCAGGCGGTATTTGCATCGTTATCATTGGTCCAATCTCCTTGGACAGTAATGTTGAGAACTACTCTGATTTCAGCATCGACAGTCATACTCAACTTCTTATTCAATGCAGGTTTCATGGTGAATCGCTCATCGATTGAGATTACACCACTGTCCTTTTGCTGTGAATATTGGTTATTAGCAGCATTATTATCGTCAACTGGGTTGAAGTGTGACCAGAATGTTGATTGCCCATTTGTCCATAGATAGAGAACGGTTTGGTTTTCACATGGCTGTTCCGGTTTTTCCATACATGGGTCCTCGGAATCATCTTCCATTGCAGTTGTAGTTGTGCCTCCTACTGCTGGAACACTGAGCAAAATTGCCAGAAGAATGGCTAGTGCACTGCGGCTGCGCATGGTGTAACGTTAACACCACAAGGATTTGGACCTTACTACTACGAGTTTGATTAGTCAAATCGTTGGAAACCGACTGAACCACCGGTCTGGGCCTTTGATCTTGTTAGTCTGAGCATATCGCCTAATTGATCAGGCTCCATCCTTGCTTTATTCATTTCAACACCACCAACTCCAGTGATGATTGCCATCACTTTGATGGTATCTCCAAATCCGGGATCCTGCCTTGCACCCCAAATTACATTCGCTTCATCACTGACATTTGCAGTCATCAAATCTACGACTTGAGAAGCGTTCTCTAGAGTCATATACTTGCCTCCAGTGACGTGAATTAGAACTCCTGTTGCCCCTGA
>QQSA01000068.1:0-964 GCA_003602535.1 Candidatus Poseidoniales archaeon | reverse complement strand
CCATAAAGCATCATGGTCACTCCACCATTGTCCATTATTGCTCGTACATCTGCGAAGTCGAGATTGATTAGTGATGGTAGAGTGATAGTCTCTACAATGCCCTTGACAATTTCTGCAACAAGTTGGTCCATAATCGAGAAAGCCTCATCCAATGGCAAGTTGGGTACGAAGTGTAGAAGTCTGTTGTTATCTAGGACCAATACAGCATCTGCAACTTGACGTAGGCTCTCAAGTCCTTCCAATGCTCGGTTCATTCTTTGCCTGCGCTCAACATGGAATGGAGTTGTTACGATTCCAACAACCAATGCTCCAGCTTTCTTTGCTTCATCAGCAACAATCGGACAAATTCCTGTTCCAGAACCGCCTCCAAGTCCACTAGCAATGAATACCAAATCTGCACCTGTTACAATTCGTTGAATCATTTCTCGACCTGCTTCTGCACAGCGTCGTCCAGTACTAGGATCGCCGCCTGCTCCAAGTCCACGAGTAATGTGTCTGCCAACCAGAAGTTTCTGAAGTGCACGAGTATGATCTAAATGTTGTTTATCGGTATTGATTGCAACAGTAATAGCCCCTTCAACTCCCAGATGGGTAATGCGGTTCAAGGTATTGTTTCCTGAACCTCCACAGCCGACGATTAAGATACGCGGGTTAGGAACTCCAAATGACCCCATGTCGTCATCCAATAGGGCAGTAGAGCCCTTGCCTATCGCCTCTTGTGCAAGAGAAGCCACCATGTCATTCAACGATTGGTCCGCTGGCCTAGTTGTGCGCGATGTATTGGGTCCCATCCCTTACGCCTCCGAGAAAAACAAGGCTGTTCATTTCACTATTAACCGTGATGCTCGCGAGTATTGGTCGCGAGCCTGTTTCGCGACCCTAAATTATCGGCCAGTTCAGTCTGAAGAATTGATATACGCGAGGCCGGTCCGATAGATTACCTCGCTTAGCTCAGTTGGTAGAG
>QQSA01000067.1 GCA_003602535.1 Candidatus Poseidoniales archaeon | reverse complement strand
GAATACAATATTCAATCAGGACAAACATCATCTGTGAATGATTATGCTGCAGTAACCGTGGATTGGACCAAGAGTGGTAACGATTACGATGGAGTTGTTTACGGACAGTGGATTGACTACAACGAAGATGGATTCTGTATCGTAGATGAAGACGGTAACGGATTCATTGACCCATTCAACGAAACTACATTAGACAACACTGAGATTGAATATATTGGAGACCCAGTAAACATCAATGGTGGTTCTGGCAATTACAATGTATTCTTCAACAGTGACGGATTGGTTCAAAGCCGAAGTATCGACTTAACTCACTTGTATGTTGTAAACACGACATCTCCTGATTCCAATGATTGGACAGATGAATGTATCAGTCTTGCAGGATCTGTAGTAGACATCAATTTCGAATTCCAGTCTAATGATGATGGTCACAATGGCCAAAACGATGGAGTTAGAGGTGTAGCATTCGATAATATATCTCTACAAGAGTTCACATTCAGCCAAGATGCAACTTACAGTACCACAATCGTAGATTTGGATGCTGAAGAAAACAGAACAGTCGCAATTTCAAACCATGATTTCGTTTCTGGAGTTTACAAGATTGAAGTTCAATCCAAATTCGACAATTCTACCCAGGGGACTCCTTGGTATGGATATGATGAAATTTCACTAGCAAACAACCTTGGAAGAGTTATTTTCTCTGTAGAAAGTGTGGATATTACTCTTGGTAAGCCTGATCAAATTTCGTGTTTGGACGACGTAGTCTTAGATTGTGTACTTCCAATTGATAGTGCAATGATGCACGATTGGTCACTAGCTGCTACTAATGGAGTTCTGCAGGGAGATTACACATTCCATATGACAGTCGTAGATATGGCGGATGGTAGCCAAGCTTACTCTACAACAGCTGGTCCAAGTAAGACATTAGGTCCTCATGAGAGAACAACAGTGTCATACGCACCGTTTAACGGATGGCAAGATGGATCATCTTACAACATCAGTTTCCATGCTACTCTACCTGACGGTAGTACTTCTGGAAATGTTCGTTACTTCCATGCCTCATTCGCAGATCAAATCGATGTAGCGATATTATCTGGTGATTCTACCAGAGTCGCTGCGATCAAGGAAGACTTGTCTTTACTAGGTATGACTTACACTCAGTACGACATTAACGATTGGGATGCATACCTCGACTTGGGATGGTTAACACATTACAACAAGGTGATTATGCCTTGGCAAGATGTAAACACTGCAAAGCCAAGCGATGAAGGTGGAAAGGGCTATTATGAGTTGATTGGAAAAGAATCTAATCAAAACATATTGAAGAGTTTCATGTCATCTGGAGGTACAGTACAAGTGCACCTTTCTGGAGCTACTGATTATTACGAGTACTCTTCTTCAACTGGAGAGAGTTTACTTCCATTCGATATGGATATTCAACCTCGTAATACTCCTGAAACCCGTGTTACATACAACAACATGGAAGTTGCAGATCCGTATCATCCAATTTTGGATGGAGTAGATCTTGCAGCATTCCAAGGATTCGATCAATTCGGAACTGTTACTGAAGCGATTATCAATACAAAGAGTGCATCTGCAACTTCTGTCCCGCGAGCATGTAATGGATACTCCGAAGAAGGAGGAACATTCCAACGCTTGTTGCAATCAGAAGCTGATGTACAAGACACAGTATTAGGTGTCTGCAGCTATGTTGATGGTGGATTAATCGTTACAACAATCGATGTTGCAAGTGTTTCAGATAGAGCCGACAGTTCTACTTTCCCACTACTTGGAAACATGTTGTCTTACCAAGTATCTCCTTATCCTAACGGATTCGGAACACTGGGTAATGGACTAGATTTGACCATTAATGGGGAAGTACCGTCATTCGATCCTTCAACCGGTGGTTATGCTTACCACTACATGAAGAGTAATTCTGAGATAACCTTCTCTTACACTTCAAGTGTATCAGAGACTCTGTCAACAGACTGGGTGATTAGTGGACCTACCGATTGGCAAGGTTCGTCTATGGCTAGCGGAACTGACCACACTGATGTGGCAACACCAACGGTTAATTTCTGTAAGGTCGACCTATCATCTGCTACAAATTGTCTGCAGGGAGCTACTTGGGAAATCACTCTATTCCTTCATGATGCAGAGGGTCACTCTCGAACAATTTCAGTCACAGTGATGACTGATGATACTCGTGCTGACGAATACCGCCCAACAGCGGATGCAATGGTTGACATGCGACAAGAATATGAAGATCAAATCGAAGACCGTGGTACAAAGACAGTTTCTGGAATCGATTGGCCATTGCAAAGAATCATTCTTGATGAATCTGGTTCTTTGACTGTACACTTCGATGCAAGTAACTCTTCAGATGCAGATGCTCTAACTGGTAGCGGAATCGAATCGTATGAATGGACAGTTCTTTTCGACAAGCCATATGATGAGGATAACTACAAGCTTGAAGGTCACAATTTCGTAAGACCATCTACTAGTGATGGTGCTTGGGCGTATACTTTCAGCAATGTAACTGTAGATCCTAGCGGTCAAACAGAATCTCTGATTAGAATCGAGTTGGTAGTATATGACCAGGCAGGTAAGAGTTCTGACAAGTACAAGATGTACTTCTCAGTTGTACCTGAAGGATTTGGTGATGAAGAGCCTACTGTTACACTAGACATTTCTGGCCTAAATGGTTCAAGAGTTCTATCGGATACAATAACCATTACAGGAAACATTCTCGATGGAGCAGAACAAGGTGATGTCTATGTTGAGGCTGCTATCGATGAAGCCACATTTGACGAGACTGCAGTACAGAAGTATACACTTTCATTAGAACAGAAGTGGGCGAAATCTGAACCTCTTGGAAATGATGATAGTTTCGAGTTAACATTAGCTATCGATGACTTATTCGATAACCAGACTAAATCGATGAGAATATACGTTAAGGTGTATGAAGGCGATGATAAGCGCTGGCCTATCATTTACTGGATCGAAATTACATTACCTGAATGTCAAGGATTACAAATCGCTAACGAAGTATTAGATGCAGAACCAGATGCATACTGGATTTGGGATGACAAAGGCGATGATAACCCTGCTAACGATGAATGTGTGTGGTCAGGATCAAACCTTGTAGTCAATAATGAAACAGGTGAGGCTGAATTAGCAGAACCTGAAGAAGAAACTAAGTCGAAAGATGATGATAGCAATCTAGTATTATATCTTGGAGGAGGAATTGGACTTCTTGTAATCGTTCTATTGTCCCTCTTCTTTGTCTTACGCGGTGAAGGAGACGACGTAAGTGTAGAAGTACACATGGGAGGCGAATTCGATGACGGATACGCTGGAGTTGCAGAAATGGACCCTATGGAACAATATGTACAGCAACTAATTGCTCAAGGATATCCCGAGGAAACTGCTAGGGCTTATGCCCAACAGTATGCAGGACATTTCCAACAATAGGAAGTAAATGCTGATTGAGATCAGGACCCCTGTCCTGAAAGAGGACAGGGGAACCTGTGACCGATTGACCTATGAGTGGTGCCCTCTCGCCTTTGTTCATGGATAAGGGTGAGACCTATACCGTCGCAGATTTGAGTCTTGCAGAAGAAGGTTCGTTACGTGTCGATTGGGCGCGTTCGCGTATGCCAGTTCTTGCTGCACTTCGAAAGCAGGCTGAATTGGATAAGCCATTAGCTGGAATGCGAGTGGCTGGGTGCTTACATGTCACAAAGGAAACAGCAGTTTTGATTGAGACAATTCGTGCAGCAGGCGCTGAAATTTCTTGGTCGGGATGCAATCCACTTTCTACCCAAGATGATGTAGCTGCATGGCTTGCTAAGGAAGGTTACTCCGTACATGCATGGCATGGACAATCCGTAGAAGATTTCTATTGGTGCATTGATCGTACTCTTGATTTCAAGCCTACATTAACACTGGATGATGGAGCAGATTTGATTGTGCGTGTTCACGGTGAAAAATCAGAATATGCTGAAACTGTTATTGGTGGAACTGAAGAAACTACAACTGGAGTTCATCGCTTGAGAGCGATGGCTGCAGCAGGAGACCTGAAGTACCCTGTAATTGCAGTAAATGATGCAATTACAAAGTGGGATTTTGATAATGTGTATGGAACTGGGCAATCTACAATTGATGGAATTATCAGGTCTACAAGTGTCTTAATTGCTGGAAAAACATTCGTTGTTGCAGGTTATGGTCACTGTGGTCGTGGTCTTGCTATGAGAGCTAGAGGAATGGGAGCTAATGTAGTAATTACCGAAATTGATCCATTACCTGGACTTCGAGCAGTTATGGATGGATTTAGAGTCATGAAAATGGATGATGCTGCATCAATCGGAGATATCTTCTGTACAGCGACTGGTATGAAGGATGTAATTACTGGTAAGCACATTGACTTGATGAAAGATGGGGCATTAATCTCTAACACTGGCCATTATGACTGCGAAATTAATATTGAAGAATTGAAGGAAAGAGCGACTTCTGTACGCACAATTCGACCTGAGAATGATGAATATACAATGGCTGATGGAAGGAGAATTCACTTATTGGCCGATGGGCGGTTAGTCAATTTAGCAGCAGCAGAAGGTCATCCTTCAGAAGTTATGGACATGAGTTTTGCGAATCAGTTCCTTTCACTTTGCCGTCTTGCAGCAGAGGCCAGTGAACTAAAGGCTGAAGTTTACGACATATCACTTGAGCAAGATATGGATCTCGCTTCTACTAAATTAGAAACCCTTGGTTTCTCAATCGACGAATTAACCCCTGAACAGATTCGTTATTCTACTGATTACACAGCAGGAACATAATCACTCTTCTTCATATGAAGAAAGTTCTTCTTCAGGTTCATCTTCTTCGATGTAACCTATTTCATCAAGATGGGATTCAAAATCAGGCAAGTTCATTTTCCAATTACGTGGAAGTTTGTTGTCTGATTCGATAATTTTGTTCAATCTTTGTTGGAATGCTGGTGGATGTCGAGAAAATAAGAACATGTATAATTTCGAATTTCTAATGTCTTCAGGAATCACAACTTTACCACTACTTGCTTCAAATTGTATGGCTCTAAGGAGATTAAATCCAGGGCGATTTACTCTTTGGTACAACTTTCTAGTAAATGACATACCGACGATTACTGTAACTAGAATTAGAAGGCTAGTTAGACAGAAACCACCCCACCCATCTCCAAATAGTGATCTTGAGAGGAATACTTCCATCATCAGGAATGGAATTGTAGTCATCATGAATAACATATTTTCTGAAACAGGTGCTTTGTGTGAACGCATTTTGATAGCAGTCCAGCCTCCATGCTTTTTCTGCCATGGCTTGAAATGCACCTTAGGATCTTGTTGTGCAGACATCTCTAATGTTCTGTGAAGATGACTAATTCGTGCTAATTGTGAATTTGCAATATCCAAATCTTCTTCAAAAAGAGTGCCTAATCTATCCCTTGCTTCAGCATACATTCCTAAATCTGAAAGTATAGTTGTCTGTTCTACAATTGGCACGGATTCTAGAGGTGCAGCTTCACGGCATCTTTGCCACCAATGCAAAGCGTCCTCATACAATCCCAAATGATCAACCATGATGCGACCACCTTTGACCCAAGCGTCAACTCTCGATGGGTCGATTTCTACAACTTTTGTACATGCAACAAGTGCTTTTGAAGCCTGTTCAATATCTGGATATTTGCCATCAGGGGCAAGTAAACCTACAATCATCCACCATGCATTGGAATGCTCAGGGTCAGCTTTGACTGCCAATCTAGCGTGCTCCAGAGATTCTTCCAAATCTCCGTTTTCTTCTGATTCAATAGCATCAAGATAGTGGTTTTCTGCACTCATCTGCGCTTCCTCCGATCGTTACCATACTTGACTGAGTGAAGAGGCAGAGGCTCCTTTAATTTCCTGTGATGTCCTTTTCTTGGTCCACCTACTCTTTTTGAGCGGCCACAACTAAAGCATTCATTTCGTTTAGCAAAATTAGATTTTCCACATTGAGGGCAATCCCAGTCTCCTGGCCTTGATTTAGGAGCCTCTCTTCTATCGCCTGGCCTTCTATCATTGCCTTCCCAAGTTCTGGAAGGTGCGCCTCCTCTTCCTTTAGGTGCACCACATCGATTACATTCGGTTCTGAATGAGAAGTTTGAATTTTTACATTCTCTACATTCCCAATCATTGTTGGAGTGAGTACCTTGATTTCCTCTTCTGTCGCCTCTATCGCGCCGACTATCACGTCCACCACGGTCACCTCTTCGCCTATCATTTCGTCCGCGTCGATCATCATGTCCTCGTCTATCGCTACGTTGGAATCTAGAGGTGCCGCTACCTTTCGCTTCTCCACATCTATTACATTCGGTTCGGAATGCAAAGTTTGAATTTTGACATTTAGGACAAATCCAGTCATTATTAGAACGATTATTACGATCGTTTCTGCTATCTCTTCCTTGACGATCATTTCTTCCTCGACGTTCGTCACCTCGGGAATCATTTCTTCTGCGTCGATCATCACGTCCGCGCCTATCGTCTCTTGAGTTACGATTTTCGCGCTGTTTCTTTGTTCTGATAGTAATTTCAATTCCAATCATGTCATTGGCATTTGCCTTTCTATCAAGATGAGCAACATGTACAAGTGAATCATTTAGATTTCCAATAACTCCGTCGACTTTCCCAATGTATGATTCACTAGAATCAACCATCACAGACCCTAGTGCAGGACATGCACCTGAGTAACTTATCAGCAGCCCACCTTCGTGGCTGACCTTCTCAACACGTCCTTTGAACATATCATGCCCTCGGAGTTCTACTTTTCAGTGTGACGGTTAATCTCTACGTAATAGAAGAGCCGCTCCAAGCATTGCAACTACGGTTGCAAACATGCCTATTGACGGCAAACCGCTATCTTCTTTCGGCTCGACATTACTTTCTTCATCGCTACTATCATCGTCATATGGGCTAGGTACATTGACTTCTACAAAGCTTTCAGCACCTACAGAATCAACTACTGTAACTACTACGTTGAATTCTGTTTCTCCATCAGATACACATCTTGCGGTGGATAGAGATACAATCCATGTATCCATATTCTGATTGAAACTAGTACTTGTTTCGCCACACATTGTGGCGGAAAGTGAAACTGTTCCCCCATCAGGATCATATGCTGTTCCAGAAAGACTGAATGAAGCAAATCCTGCATCCCATGTCGCCTGAGTTCCTTCAACCGGGTCAGTATCTACAGTGATGATAGGAGGCGTATTTGTCTTTTGAAGTCCTAAATCAAAGACTACATTCCAATCAAGCATACCTTCTGAACTTGCTGATACATGAATCATAAAATCTCCAGGAGAAATTCCAGTAAGTTGAATCCAATCAACCGAAGGCGTCGATCCAAGGTTGACGTTAGTCGCCACACCGACATAATTACCTTGAGTTGCAGAAATATCCAGTAGTAGATTTGTAACTAGTAATGATGGATTAGATTCGATATCGACTGCATTGGCGTAACTTTCCGCTTGATTAGGGACAGAGAAACTTGCAGGTTGACCAAAAATCCAAGTCTTTTTCATTTCATTTGATGCATTATATGGATCGACGATTGCACAATCTGCTGTACCTGAATCTGATGTTCCAGATGTGACTAATAATTCACCATCTGAATTCATTCTACTGGACCATCCTTGTTCATTGAAATGACAATTTAATCCCCATGCATTATTATCGCTAGCCCAATCTTCCATTACTTCTCCAGTAATAGCAACAACTTCGCTACCATCACTAATCATTGGAATAATTGTATTATCTGCTGGTGCATTTTCAGTCCATTGTGGTATGTCGTTTTCAAGAGGTGCTTCTGTAGTCATGTCGAAGAAAACATTTCGAATCATTGGCCAATCTGCCTTATCATAACCAATAGTCATGCTTATTGTAACACTTCCATCTGGCAAAAATATCTCTTCAATCATACCTGCATCGAGATTCTCAACACCATTGTCCTGTATAGTCCAATTTGCTAATCGCAATCCATCAACAAATGGGAATGTGAACATCATTGTTGCACTGGTAACATTTGTAGCATTCATAGCAACTGTAAATGTTTGATTATCATAATCACCATTTCCAAAATTCGGAAGTTGATTGAATCTAGTATTATGTGTTTCAGTTTCTTTTGTGAACATCGAAATCTCTAGATTATTAGTTGCAGATGTTGGTACTTCTCTACAACTTTCACTCGCTAAGGCGTATCTTGTTGAACAGGATCTTTCCTGAGGGTGCGTTTCAGGAACCAAATTGACTTCTTCTAGTCCAATTCCATCTTCAACGAATTCAACATCATTCCAATCGACTCCTCCACGATGTGGTATTCCTTCACGAATTCCGATTCTAGTGTACATGTCAGCAATGCACTTTGCACCAATTTCTCTGACAGCATCTCTTTCATCGGTAGAAATCCAATCGTTATCGCCTCCTGGGAATCCTTCGAATAACCCATCAAGATTGTCTCGAACTACCGCTGCGCGACTCTCGTTAACCCATGAGTTAGCATAAAGATCAGATGTCGCCCAGTCATCAAGTATTTGGAACTCAAAAACCGCATTATTGTATTCGAATAAATCTTCAAATGTGTATCCTGAACAGTCAACATCATCCATTTGACGCCCTGAATCTTCAGCTGTGGTTGTAGCAGTCATCGACATTGTTGCCATTAAGGCGGCCAGTAAGAAAGCACTAATCCTTCCCTTCATGTGGTGCCCTACATGCAAACTACACTTAGTGTGTTCCACTATTTGTTAAGGAATCATTCGTTCTATTCTGCGTATGAATAGTTGCATAGGAATGATACTCCACATGATTGCAGCGAGTACTGGATAGATTGAAGAAATTCCTCTGTCGACATCTTGTAGAGGTGTTTCTAGCAAGTGGTGATATACTCCATTTGGTGAAAACAAATCCATAATTGCTTCAATTCGTATGTATTCAGAAGAGTTCAGGTTTTCAACACCGATTCCCATCAGTCCGGCGACGACTGTAGTTAGTACTAGCCACAATAATGTGAATAGCATCCATACTCCTAATCCTACAGCTATTGAAGAGCCCATGTCTTTGGCCCAAGACGATGCCAATAATTGGAGCGAAGTGTACCATAGAAGAAGTAAACCTGTAGCGATAGTGTGGACTAATAATTCGTTAAAGCTAGGTAGATCATCTAGTCTGTACCAGATTATAATCAAACTTGCAAGGTTTAGTAAGAACACCGGTACAAAAATTGCTGCCCAATGCCCAATCAATAATGCTCTGGCATATCTCGATCGCTCGATAGGCTGAGACAATTTTATTTCTAAAACACCAGATAATCTATCTCTGCTAATCCCATCAAAAGAAATCAATACAGCACCCATAGTTGCAGAGAAAATGATGAATGCAGTAGATGCAAACATCACATCATAGGCTGAATCGATTACTAATTCTGCAGGAAGATTAGCTTTAGGATCAGAAAGTCCCCAACTCGAAAATAGGATAAAAATTGCTAGAAGTGGCCATATAACAAGCATCCTGCCTGCCGAAAGGCGTTCACGCATTATGTGCCAACCCAGTGCCAATGCGCTCATTCCTCTTCACCTCCGATTTGCTTGAATGGCAGTAAATCATCATTTGATAAATCAAGAGTAACTTGGTCTGGTTCGATTCCTGTGACAGAACAAATCATCTCTACAATTCCAGAATCACTTTCAAGATCTAGTTTCTTACGAATGTTGGATAGTGTGCCTTCAATCAATAGTTGGCCATGATGAAGAAGTGCAATTCTATCTGCCAATGATTCCAAATCTGCAACTTGATGAGATGAGATAACTATTGCAACCCCTTTATTTGCAAGATTTTTCAATAGGTTACAAAATGCTCTTTGAGCCAAAGGATCTAACCCGTTAAGTGGTTCATCCATAACCAATACCTTTGGATTGCCAAGGAGAGCACATGCTAGAGAAAGTCGCTGTCTCATACCCTGTGACAAGTCGTCTAAGAAGTGGTCTGACTTTGAAGAAAGGCCAACCGTTTTGATGACTTGATCCAAATCTACATCATCATCTCTCATTAACGAAATAGTTTCTAAGGCTCTCTTGACACTAACTCTGCCTTCCCAACGTACCTGCTCAGGCATGTATCCTATCCTCTTTCGACGAGATGAGCATGATTTATCGAAACCATCGCAGTCATATAATCCACAAATAGTTCTCATCAGAGTTGTTTTACCGGCT
This sequence comes from Candidatus Poseidoniales archaeon, assembly GCA_003602535.1. Classification (GTDB taxonomy): domain Archaea; phylum Thermoplasmatota; class Poseidoniia; order Poseidoniales; family Poseidoniaceae; genus MGIIa-K1. The sequence continues at coordinate 693 of QQSA01000067.1, read as the reverse complement.
CCATTCGGACCAATAAGTCCGAGAATTTTCCCTGACCTAATCTCTAGATTGATTGAATGTATCCCGGGGCCGTCTTTTTTAGCCCAAGGTTTCCATGTCGTAGAATCTCTAATTTTGTGCCGCCACGACACATCGGTTAGAGTGAGGTGGGTCTCCATCAGTTCCGAAGCCAGCATACACCCATTACAATGTGCCGATTAATCACTTGAAGAAGGGTTGTACTTATCTTTTCGAAGACTTAGGACATGTCGTGTTCGGAGGAATCATTGCATCAGTGGTCCTTGTGGCGGCTTTGTATGGAATTCTAAAATGGCGGGCAGAGGAGTTCGATAGAACTACTATGATTTCTCTCTCAATTGGAGTATTATTTCTATGGATTGTGCCTTTGGGAATACTAGTTATCGTTCCAATTGCAATAATAATATCAGTTGTAAGTCCAGCTGGTAGAGAGGAATGGGTATTATTCAGAAACCGACGTATTGCAGCAAGTCTGGTCCTTCTAATAATAATGAATTCGTTCGCACTGTATCCTGTTTCTACACCAGTTGGTGCTGAAGAGTGGGGGGAGCCGATTTTCACAGAGAATCCTGAAGCTTCATCTTGGCCTGCTAGTGAACAATATACCTGGTTATATGATGGCGCAATAATCGGTGTACTAAATACTCGAACCCCGCATACATTCAGTGCTTGGTC